>DASRTX010000597.1:0-8615 GCA_035655715.1 Myxococcales bacterium
CCGCGAAGGCCGGCCACCACGTTGAAGTCGCCTCCCACCACCAGGTCGGCATCGCGCGACAGCGGCGCGAGCCGGTCGAGGATCCTGCCCATGTTGCTCACGTAGCCGTGCTGCCCGGGCGGACAATGCACCGAGAAAGCGCGCAGCGGCCTCCGCGTCACGCGGCACCCATCGAGCTCGCCGCCCGTGACCCAGCCGCTGAACCCCGGAATCGGGATGCGGGAGATCTTGCCGCGCGCGACGTAGAGCCCCGTTCCCCATCCCCGCCCGGCGGCCCTGGCCCAGAGCTGGTCGGACCAGCCCTGGCCGGCGAGGTCGAGCCTGCACTCCTGCGTCATCAAGATTTCCGGAGCCAGGCGATCGCGGATGAGCTGCCAGTGCGCGGTGCGCCTGCTGCTCCCTCCGGCGAGAAAGTTCCAGGTGACGATGCGCAAGGGCATGCCGCCGGATCGACTACCGCATCCCCTCCCGCTCGACCAGAGCGCCTCGGGGATTCAGGCGGACTTGAAGACGACCGGGTAGGCGACTTTCAGGACCGCCCCGGACAGCGGCTTGGCGAACTGCCATTTCGCGACGTTGCCGAGGATGCAAGACAGCAGCATCGGGTCGTTGATTCCCTCTCCGGAAGCCCGCACCACGCTGCCGTCCGGCTCGATCTCGAAGCGCAGCATGAGCTTGCCCTGGAGCAAGGGAGTCTTCTCCAACCGCCGCCCGTAACACTCTTGAAGCGACGGCAGCTGGGAGCGGATGGTCTCGCCGATGGCGACCCGCTCCACGGCTTCGGGGACGCGCCCGCCGCCCTCCTGCGCGCTGCCGGTGGATGGAGTCTTCGAGGGCGGGTTGGCCTCTGAAGCTGAGACGGAAAATGCCGCGGTGATCGCGACGATCAGCAGCGATCTGCCTGCGTAAAGCGGCGTGCGACTGACGACGAACATTCGAGCTCCTGCCCCCCGGCGGGCTGCTTCATAGCAGGACGCCGTCGGCGCACAAGGCGCTGCTGTGCGCCGCTGTGGGTGGCAGGAGTGCATCGCCGTGCCGGCCGCGAGAGAGCGGGCACGGCGATGGGAGCAATCCCTCTACCGCACGTCCGTCGCCAGCGCCGGCACGTGGGCCGACGGGACGCGGAAGTGGGTCGCCTGCTCGTAGGCGAAGGCGAAGCCGATGAGCTTGGGCTCGCTGAACGCCGGTCCCGAGAAGGTCACGCCGAAGGGCGAGCGCTCCGGCGTGAAGCCGGCAGGCAGCTGCGCCAGGGACGGCTGGAAGAGCCCGGCGGGCACGATGACACTGGGATATCCAGCCCGGGCCGGCGGGTTGGCGCCGAAGTTGGCGGGGAAGAGGACGGCGTCGAACTTCTTCCCGATGCAGCTCGTGCCGCCCGCCGCCGCTGCCGCCTGGTTCGCGGCCACCCAGTCGGCGATCAGCGGCTGGCAGGCCGCCGGGAGATTCTCGGGGCGCGCGCCGCTGAAGAGGATGTCCAAACCGCAAGTACGCGTGAGCAGCAGGTCGAAGGCGCGGTCGGCCTTGTAGTCGTCGATGTCCTGCTGGGTGGTCAGGAAGTCGGACCCGATGGCGATGTCCTGCCCGTACTTCATCTGCACCTCGGGATTGTTGGGATGCGCCGCGGTGTCGTTGAAGGCGATGATGTCCGAGAGGTTGTGGATGGTGCGCACGGGAATCTGCGAGTTGGAGACGCTCACGTGCGGGCCGAAATCCTTGTCGGCGAGATAGTCGTTGAGGTGGAACTTGAACCCGTTCAGGAGCACCGTCGAGCACGGGGCGGGATTGGGGCCGGTATTGGCGCGGCGCTTCTTGACGTCGTCCGTCGTCACGCAGGTTCCGAAGACGTTCAGGGTGGACTGGGAAGGAATCTCGCAGAAGTCGAAGGTGGCGCCCATCGCGGTCATCTTGTCGACGGCGGCCTGGATCAGCGCCGTGCGGGCAGCGCCCAGGCCGAATTCAACCCAGTAGGTCTGTTTCGGCACGGCGATGTGCGCGCCTTTCAGCGCGTTCTTGTCGAGGAACTTCGTGTAGTCGCTGAAGCAGTTCCCCTTCGTCTGACAGGCCCGGGTGGCGGGGTCATTCTGGTCGAACCCGGCGATGACGCCCAGCAGCTTGGCCGCGTCGGTCACCGTCTTCGCCATGGGGCCGGCGGTGTCCTGATCCTCGGTGATGGGCAGGATCCCGTGGCGGCTGACCAGGCCGAGCGTCGGCTTGATGCCCACCAGCATGTTCTGACCCGACGGGCTGAGGATCGACCCGGACGTCTCGGTGCCGATGCCTACGGTGGCGAGGTTCGCGCCCACCGCGATACCTGGACCGGAGCTGGAGCCGCCGGTGGCCAGCACGGGCCGTCCGTCGTTCACAGGAGCGATGTTCCGCGGATCGATGCGCGGATCGTAGGAGTTGAATCCAAAGCCGACCTTGTTCACGTCCGCGCCGGGGACCTGGAAGAGCTGGAAGCGCAGCTGCGAGCTGAAGCCGGTGGGCATGCCCAGACCGATGAAGTTGGCGTACTCCGTCAGCGTTCCCTTGCCCAGGATGATGGCGCCGGCCTGCCGGATCTTCTTGGCGATGGTGGCGTCCTTCTTCGGAACCGAGGCGCCGATCGCGACGGAGCCCGCGGTGGTGGGCATGTCGGCGGTGGCGACGTTGTCCTTGAGGATCACGGGAATGCCGAAGAGCGGCTTGTCGCCGTCCTCGACGTCATCGAGGTCGTCGCCCTGGCGGTGCGCGTCCCGGAGCGCGTTTTCGTTGAGGTGCATGAACGCGTTCAATGGCTGCTGGCCGACGCCTCCATTGAGCGGCTGGCCGAGCTTGGAGGTGTCGTAGGCGGCGATCCTCGCCAGGTACATCCGCACCACGTCCTCGGGGCTGAGCCTCCCCGCCCGATATTGTGCCTGGATGTCGGCGATGCTGGCTTCGACGAGGTGGAGTGGCTGCGCTGCCGGCGCGGGCGGCTTGTTGTCAGCTATCGCGGCAAACGCGACGAAGAGCGCAAGCAAGGAAAGACGCTTCATGTGGGCTCCCTTCGGTGTTGGAAGCGAAGGTGCGCAGACTGCGTTCCCGCGCGGCTGCCGTCAACCATTGGATTTGCGACCGAGGTCCGACGAACGGCGTGGATTGTCCTAAAGGTGGATCCTGATTGGTTTCATTGCCATCGAAAATTTAGCTGCCCCGAGGAGGCGGCGGTTGCTCGAGTGCTCGCTCGTCAATCGCGTCGGGCCCATCCGAGCCATAGCGCGCCCGCGCCGAGCGCCAGGCAGAGCGGAGTGAAGAAGAGCGTGTCGTAGCGCGCGAAGTCAGAGCTGCGAACGGACTTGAACAAACCCACATAGCGGAAATCGCCGACCGCCCTGGCGACGAGCACGGCCCCCAGCAGCAGCGTGGCATTCCGGAGCAGGGCAGCACCCAACGGCAAGCGCACGGTGCCACCCTGGGCAAGCACCAACCCCGCGGCCGCGGCGAGAAGGAGCGCGACCAGCAGCGTGCCGGCGGGGCGGGGCGTGAACAGCGGACGGTCGGCCGCTTTGACGTCGGAAGGCGACGCGCGCCGAGGGACCGCGACCGCGGCTCCCCACCGGCCGCCGGCCGCCCAGAACACGTGCAGCGCGGATAGCGCCGCGAAGACGACGGCGAGCAGGAGGCCCAGCGTTCGCGCGGTCATCAGACCTTTCTTGCAGAGCACGAGGCGGATGAAAAGGCGCGCGTGCGCGGGAACTCCGACCCGATTGTCGCGCGATCCTCGGAACCGACGATCTTGTGCGACGACGCCGCGCGCAGGGACTCGCGGCCCTCTGTTTGCGCCGCGCGCGCAGGCTTGGTGGAAGCTTCGGCCGATTCCGGAACAGCGACGAGAACGTCGCCGCGCGAGCAGCGATCCACGAGTTCGTCGCTTTGCGGCGCCGCTCGATCGGCACGCTGCAGAGTGAAGCAATGCGCGGCCCGCGCCGGTCTGCGCTTTGCAACTGGAGAGAAGCGGACTGGTCGAGCAACAACGGGCGGGAGGATCTTCGTCCTCTCCGTCGAGGGAGCGATCCCGATTCGCCAACCGCGGCCCATCGGCCGCACGAGGAGACCACACAGCATGCCGAAGCCAAAGGACGTGATCGGATACGCCCAGGACAAGAAGGCCGTCATGGTGGACCTGAAGTTCATGGACTTCATGGGCCTCTGGCAGCACTTCACCATCCCGCTTCTCGAGCTCACCGAAGGCGTCTTCGACGAGGGCCTCGGCTTCGACGGCTCCTCCATCCGCGGCTGGATGCCAATCCACAACAGCGACATGCTGGTGGTTCCCGACGCGGAGACGGCCGTGATGGATCCCTTCATGAAGGATCCCACGCTGTCCCTGATCTGCAACATCGTCGATCCGGTGACCAAGGAGCCCTACACGCGCGACCCCCGCTTCGTCGCGCAGAAGGCGGAGAAGTTCCTGCGCGCCAGCGGCGTCGGCGACGCCGCCTACTTCGGGCCCGAGGCGGAGTTCTTCATCTTCGACGGCATCTCCTACGACTCGGGCGTCAATCACGCCTCGTACCGGATCGAGTCGCGCGAAGGTCAGTGGTCGACGGGCAACCAGACTGAGACCGCGTATGACGGCAAGACCGCCGTCACCCGCCCCAACCTCGGCTACAAGCCGCGCTACAAGGAGGGATACTTCCCGGTCGCTCCCATCGACAGCCAACAGGATTTGCGCACCGAGATGTGCCGCGTGATGGAGCAGGTCGGCATCCAGGTGGAGCGGCAGCACCACGAGGTGGCCACTGCGGGGCAGGCGGAGATCGACATCCGCTTCGACACCCTGACGCGCACCGCCGACAAGCTGCTCTGGTTCAAGTACATCATCAAGAACGTCGCCCTGCGCAACGGCAAGACGGTCACCTTCATGCCCAAGCCGCTCTTCGGCGACAACGGCTCCGGCATGCACACGCACCAGTCGATCTGGAAAGGCGGCAAGCCGCTCTTCGCCGGGGAGAAGTACGCCGGCCTCTCCGAGATGGCGCTGCACTACATGGGCGGCATCCTCAAGCATGCCCGCGCGCTCGCGGCCATCTGCAACCCCACCACCAACTCCTACAAGCGCCTCGTGCCGGGGTTCGAGGCGCCGGTGAACCTGGCGTACTCCTCGCGCAACCGCAGCGCCGCCATCCGCATCCCCATGTATTCGCCCAGCCCGAAGGCGAAGCGGATGGAGTTCCGCTCGCCCGATCCGTCGTGCAATCCGTACCTGGCCTTCTCGGCGATGTTGATGGCGGGCCTCGACGGCGTCGAGAAGCGCATCGATCCCGGCCAGCCGCTCGACAAGGACATCTACGGGCTCACTCCGGAGGAGCTGAAGGACGTGCCCAAGATGCCGGGCTCGCTGGAGGAGGCCCTCGGCGAGCTGAAGCGGGATCACGAGTTCCTGCTCAAGGGCGACGTCTTCACGGCCGACGTGATCGAGGCGTGGATCGAGAACAAGATCGAGCGTGAGCTGAACCCGGTGAGGCTGCGCCCCACGCCCACCGAGTTCGCCCTCTACTTCGACATCTAGCCGCAACCGCAGTCGCAGTCCCCCGGTGCGTCCATTCCGGACGCGCACGGGAGAGGTCTTGCCTTCGGGCAGACGAAACAGGAGTGCCACGATGAAGAAGACAGCGCTTCCTCTTCTGGTCCTGACCGCGCTGGCAGCGCACGCCACCCCCACCACCACGGTGTGGGCGCCCTCCACCACAGGCATCCAGCCCTTCCTCACGCCCCACCTCACCTATGACACGTACTTCTGGAAGGGTCCCGCCGCCGGACAGGCGGGGTCGCCGCTCTATCCCATCACCACCGGGCTCACCATGGGCGTGCTGCCCTTCGATTCCGTGCAGCTGGAGGTGGGCTTCGATCTGCTCCTGCCCAGCAGCGACCCGGCGCTCTTCAACGCCAAGGTGGGGGTGCCGGAGGACAAGCTCTTCAGCTTCCAGCCCAGCCTCGCCTTCGGCATCTACGGCGTGGGAACGAAGAAGAGCACGGACACCACGCTCGGCACGGACTACAACATCCTCTACGCGCAGGCGCAGCACTCGATCCCGGGCGTGGGAGGGTTCGTCTCCGTGGGCGGCTACTACGCCCTGCAAGACAAGCTCTTCCAGGCGAGCGACGGCTCCGGAACGGCGCGATCGGGCTTCATCGGCGGCATCGGCTCGCCCGACATCGCCATCAACGCGCCGTGGCTGCAGAAGATCGTCGTCTCCGCCGACGTGCAGACGGGCAAGAACGCCTTCGGCGCCTTCGGCGGCGCGGTCAGCGTCTACTTCACCGACAAGGTCTCGGTCCTCACCGGGCCGGTCTACTTCTTCGATCCGGGTTCGCAGCCGGGCGGCAAGCAGTGGATGTGGACGATGCAGCTCGACATCGACATGCCCCTGCTTCCGACACCGGCCGCCGCGCCCGCTCCTGCGCCCGCCGCGACCAAAGCGGAGGCTCCGCAGCCCGAGACGAAGCCGGCAGCGGGCGGATCGAAGTGAGCGAAGGGACCCCTCGATGACCACGCATACCGCGCTGTTGGCCTTGCTTCTTTCGGGCTTCTTCGCCGTCGCCTGCATGCGCGCGGCGCTGCCCGGACTCCGGCAGGCGGGCGCCGTGACCGCGCCCGGCGATCTGCTCCGCTTTCCCGGGCGCATCGAACGGCTCCGGCGCTCCCGGTGGCAGTGGTCCGCCCTTGTGGCGCTGATGATCGTCCTGCGCCTGCAGCAGCAGTTGCCCCCCGTACTGGAAATGATGGCTGCCCTGCAGTTCCTGCTCTTCCTCGCCATCCCGGCGAGGAGCCCGAAGCGGCAGGGGGCAGCTGCCCGATGATCTCGAGCGACCCCATCCCGGGTCCAGGAGGAAACATGTCAAGGAGGATCTCTTAATGGCGGCGACCAAGTCCCAAGGAAGTTATTTCGGGCTGTTCCTGGCCGGCGGCGCGCTGCTCTGCGGCGGCGCGGCGTTCTTCTCCAGCGGCATCGGCAAAGTGCTCCTGCTGGCAGGGGCCGCCGTCACGGCCCTGGCCTTCGTCGGCTTTCGCAGGATCAAGCCGCTCGAAGGGAGCACGCCGCACGAGGTCGGCCCCGGAACGATGAAGTGGATCGGCGCGGGCCTCGCCCTCGGCGGATGGGGGATCACCATCGGCGGGATGCACTTCGTCACCGGCAACGGCGGCCGGATCGCGCTCGCGCTGCTGGGAATCGGCGTCAGCATGTTCGGGATCCTTTACGTGCTGCCGGCCGCCTTCAACAAGACGGCCTTCTGGAAAGCAGGCAGCCCCTCGCGAACGACGCTCACTCCGATCGCGGGCAAGGCGACGATCGAGACCGGATTTGCACCTCCCCCTCACGCGATGGAGTCCGCCCGATGACCTCGATGCTCCGGAAATGTTCCTTCGCCGTCTGTGCGCTCGTTCTGGCCTCGGCCGCCGCCCGCGCCCAGGCGCCGGCCAGCCAGCCGGCGGCCACCGCGCCCGCCGCCTCGCCGGCGACCGCCGAGCTCAGGGAAGCCGCCGCCAAGGCGCCCACCGCCGCCGATCTGGCGAAGGGCGACCCGGGAGGCACTCTCACCGGAAGCATCGCCGACGTCACCGTGACGGATGCGAAGGCGGGAGTGACGCTCGGCGACGTCGGCAGCCAGGTGGGACAGAACAAGGTCGCGATCAACTTCGTTTGGACCTTGATCTGCGGCTTCCTGGTCATGTTCATGCAGGCAGGCTTCGCGATGGTCGAGTCGGGGCTGTGCCGGGTGAAGAACGCCAACCACACCTACATGATGAACTTCTTCGTCTACGGCTGCGGCCTGCTCGCCTACTGGCTGATGGGCTTCGCCATCCAGATGGGCGGCGCGGCGGGCAATGCAAACCTGGGCGGGCTCAACCCGCTGACGGGCGAGCAGGCCATCTCGCTCTTCGGGAAGACCTGGGGCGTCTTCGGCACGACCGGCTTCTTCCTTTCGGGAGCCAACTACGACGTGGGCGTGATGGTGATCTTCCTCTTCCAGATGGTGTTCATGGACACGGCGCTCACCATCGTCACCGGCGCCTGCGCCGAGCGGTGGAAGTTCATCACCTTCTCGGTCACCTCGGTCATCATGGGAGCCATCACCTATCCGCTCTTCGCCAACTGGGCGTGGGGGGGCGGGTGGCTCGCCCAGCTGGGCACGAACCTCGGCCTGGGCAAGGGCTACGCCGACTTCGCCGGCTCCGGGGTGGTGCACTCGGTCGGCGGCCTCACCGCGCTGGCCGTCTGCCTGATCGTGGGTCCGCGCATCGGCAAGTTCAACCGCGACGGCTCGGCCAACCCGATCATCGGTCACGACATGTCGGCGGTGCTGATCGGCTGCTTCATCCTCGCCTTCGGCTGGTTCGGATTCAATCCCGGCAGCACGCTCGGAGCAGCTTCCAACGGCAACCTGCGCATCGGCACCGTCGCGGTGACCACCATGCTGGCGGGGTGCACGGGTACCTTCGGAGCCATCCTCTACATGTGGATCCGGAAAGGGAAGCCTGACGCGTCGATGTCCGGGAACGGCCTCCTGGCAGGGCTCGTCGCCATCACCGCGCCGAGCGGATTCGTCAGCGCGCCGAGCGCCGCCATCATCGGCCTCATCGCCGGCGT
>DASRTX010000598.1:0-8874 GCA_035655715.1 Myxococcales bacterium
GGCACCCTGGGATGCGATGGACGCGGCGCTCTTCCGGTCCGGCGAGCCATTTCATTTTGCCGAATGCGTGACGGAAACCTTCACGCCGTGAACGGCAGACCGAGACGGCTGCGGAGATGGTTGCGCGTGCCTGCGGGTCTAGTGGTTGTCGCCGGCGGGCTTCGCGCTCGGCGCCGGAGCGACGTCCACCTCGCGCAGCGCGCGGCGTGCCGCGGCCTGCGCAGTGTCCTGCCCGGGATAGAGCCGCGAGAGCTCCTCGCGGACCTGCCGCGCCTCGTCGAAGAGGCCGGCCGCGGCCAGGCACTCCACCGCATGCGCCAGATCCCATGCCGCGGAGGCCGGATCCTTGTCCTCGCCGCGCCGGAGGGCCGCCGCCTCTCGATAGAAACCGGCGGCGAGCGGATAGTTGCCGGCGTGCCGCGCGCGCTGCGCGCTCTCCTCGAGTCGTGCCGGCGCGGCTGCGTCGTTCGCCGGGGCGGCCGACGACGCCGCTGCCTGGCGCATTGGCGCCAGCTGGTCGCTGGCAGCGGCGAAAGGCGTGGATCGTTGGCCGCCCGCCAGCCGCCTGACTGCGTCCTGCGGAGTTGCCTCGCGGTTCTCCAGCGCGCGGTGCGAGGGATCGACGGACTTCTCCTCGGCCGGGAGCGGCGCCGCCTTCTTCTTCACGATGTAGCTATCCGCGGCGTCCCCACCTCCGCCTTCCACGTGAACCCTGAGTTTGGCGGCCTGCTGCTTGGGCGCAGGCGGCAGCGCGGCCACCGGCGGCTCGGGCGGGGGCGCCGGCGAGGTGAGGTCTTTCTGCCGCACCATCCGCTGCGCTTCCTTGTTCGCCTCGGCCTCGCGCAGCGCCAGGTCCACGGCCTGCGGCGCCGCGGGCTGCACCTTGATGCGGTAGTCCTCCTCGACAAGAGGAGCGGCGGGTCGCGGCCTCGTGGTGCTCACCACCAGCGCCAGCGCCGCGGCGGTGGCGACCGACCCGGCCACGGCCACGCGCAACATCCACCGGGGCCGCCGCCGGGGGGGCGGCGCCCGCACCGGGGCGTGCGCATCGATGCGCGTTGCGTCCACGCCCAGGGGCTTCACGCTGCCGGTCACCTCGATCACCTGGCCGACGTTCTCGTGTTCCAGCCGGACCTGCGCCGCCGCCGCCTGCAGGATGCGATGGTCGAATCCCGGCGGCGGCTCCTCCAACTCGCGCAGCGGAGCGGCGGCCTTTCGCACCTCGTCGAGCGCGGCCTTCTCCCGGCGGCACTCCTCGCACCCATCGACGTGGGCCGACACCTCGGCCGCGCGCGCCGCGTCCAGCTCGCCGTACGCGAGATCGAGGAGCAGGTCCTGGGACTCGGTGTGCGTCATGCCCTCCCCAATCGTACGCCGGGCCCCGGCTCCGCGGCGGCGGTCTCCTGCGAAACCCCGGCGGCGGAGAGCACCTTGCGCAGCCCTTCCAGGGCATAGCGCATGCGGCTCTTCACCGTGTTCTCGTTGACCCCGACCATCTCCGCGATCTCGCGGAAGGGGACACCCGCCTGCTCGCGCAGGACGAAGACCTCGCGCTGCTCCGCAGGCAGGGAGAGGAGCGCCCGCTGCAGCAGCGGCCGCAGGCGCGCGCTCTCGGCGCCGCGGCTGGGATCGATCGCGTCGCCGGGAACCGACTCCACCATCGCAGGCTCGCCGTCGGGCCCCTCGGCGTCGAGGCTGTCGGCGCGGCGGAACCGGTCGCGGCGCGCCTGGTCCACGCAGAGGTTGCGCGCGATGGTGAACAGCCAGGTCTGGAAGCGGGCCCGATGCTCCCAGGCCTGCGCTCCCTTGACGATGCGCAGGAACGTCTCCTGCGCCAGGTCCTCGGCTCTTTCGCGGTCGCCCAGCATGCGCAAGAGGAACGTGAACAACGGGGCGCGATGGCGCCGCAGCAAGGCCTCGAAGGCCGCCGGGTCGCCCTGCTGGTAAGCGGCCAGCAGCTCCTCGTCGGTGCGTTCCTGGGCCATGACAACGCGCTGGGTGCGCGTCCGATCTAACTAACACGAAGGGCGGCCCCGGATTCCATCCTCCGGGCCGCCCCTGTGCGACAGCGAAACCTGCGCTTTACGCGGTGGCCCGCGACTCCGGCGAAACGCCGTGGTGGTTTACGGGTGGCCGGAACCCGGTGGGCTTGCGCGGCAAGGTCAGGTCCAGCGCCGCGCCGCGTCCACCGCGCATGCAGTGGATCAGCAGGCGGACGGCACGGCCGTCGAAATGTCCAGCGGACGCCTCCTCCAGCAACTGGTCGACGGCGCCGCGCGGATTGAACGCCTGCAGCCGGTACGGGCGCGGCGCGATCAGCGCGGCGAAAGCGCTGGCCACCGCGACCACGTCGAGGCCGCGCAGGGGCGGCCTGCCCTGCACGCGGGGATAGCCGTAGCCGGCGCGCGTGTGGTGCAAGAGCGCGAAGTGGACCGCCGGCGCGTCTCCCAGGACGCTGGCGAGAAGCAGCGCGCCCAGGAGCGGGTGGTCCTCGAGCGCCAAGGCATCCGAGGCGGTCAGGTGATCGCGCTTGTGGCGCAGCCGCAGCGCAGCGTGGCGCATCCCCACGTCGTGAGTCAGCGCGCCGCCCACCAACCGGGCCAGGCCCGGAGCGGTGCCCAGCGCGCTGCGGAACAGGCGCGCGCAGATGATGGCTGCCCAGACCGCGTGCTGGTAGCGGGGCGCGTCCTCGCGGCGGAGCGCGTCGAGCTCATCCCACACCGCCTGGGGAAAGCGCACTTCCGAGAGCACGTCGGCCGCCACCGCGCGCAGGCCCTCGGTTCCCACCAGCGCCTGCAGCGCCGGCGCCTCGAAAGCCTCGAGGATGCTCTGCGCGCATTCGGTCTCGAAGAGGGGTCTCTCGTGCACCCCGCGCGGCGCCTTGTCCGCGACGTCCTTCAGGGTGCCCAGATCGACGATTTCGCCGCGCGTGGCGACGAGCCGGCCGTCCGCCGAGACCAGGTCCCTGGTAAGGACGGTCCCGGACAGGGAGAACTCCATTGCGCCTCCGTGGTCGCGGCCGCCGGGGGAAACAGGGTCGGGGCGATTCGGCCGGACGCCGTGGACGTAACCATCGGGTCCGGGTAGGGAACAAGGGAGCGCAGGTGCGCGGACTCCTACGTCTCCGCTGGCTCCGTCGCTGCGGCCCCCGGTTCGGCAGTGAGGTCGTTTTCCCCTTCCTGGACCTCGCCCGCGCCTCGCGCGCGGCTCTCGCGGATCTCCGCCGCCAGCTCCTCGGGATCGATGAGCTGGTGCCGGTTGAGGACGCGGACCAGAGCTGCCAGGAGCCGCAGGGCAGAGGCGCCGTCGTTGGGATCGACGCCGATGGACGAAAGCGCGCCCAGGTCCGCGCGCGAGAGCGGCGCCGTGGCCTCGAGCGCCTCGCCCATCCAGCCGGCGCCTTGCGGTTCGGGTTCCTCTGCGGGCGCCACCCAGCCTTCCAGCTGCGTCGCGTCCTGTTCCTCGGCGAACTGCGGTTGCTCCTCTTGTGGCGACTCGGCCTGCGCCGCCTCGGCAGCCGCGATCTCGGCGGCCAACGCGAGCTGCGCTTCCGCCTCCTCCGGGCCGACCGACTCCGTCGCGGGAGCAGCGGGCGCGTACTCGTCCGCGGACGGCTCCGCGGCGGGGGCCATCTCCTCCGACGTTCCCTGCCACTCTGGTGGCGCCTCGATTGCCGCCGACTCGGCTGCGGCTTCCGCCGAGGCGGACTCGGCGGCGGCCTGTGCCGCCTCCGATGGGTTGGCGAACTCCTGGGTGGCCGAGTCGTCGGTGGCATGATCCGCCCAGCCTTCGCGCGGCACATCGCCCCACGCGGGCATGTCGTCCGCGGGCGCCGCCAGCGGGTCCTCGCTCGCCGCCCATGCGTCGGGAGCTTCTGCCTCGCCAGGCGGGAGCGCCTCGGTCTCGTCCCCGGCAGGCGCCTCCATTACGCCCGGCTCCTCCGACCACGGCGCCCCGGTCGGTTCGGGAGCGGCATCCTCTAGCGGCTGCCCTTCCGACGCGGGCGTATCATCGGTAGACATCTCCTGCGCCGGGGCAGACTCCTCCGCGGCCGGCGGCTCGGCGGGCGCCGACTCGAAATCCTCTTCGATGGGCAGCGGCTCGTCGAAATCGCCCGCTCCCACCGGCGCCGCTTCGCTGGTTGCGCCGGCCTCTTCGGTCGCCGCGGGCGGTTCTTCTTCCGCCGGCTGCTCCTCGGGTGCCTGGAGGATTGCGTCGGCAGGCAGCTCCTCGCCCCACCCGCCGGCCGCCGGCTTTGCCTCTCCGGCGGCGGCGACTTCCGCCCAGTCCGACTGCGCTTCCACGGGCAGCGTCTCTTGCGGCTGTGCCCAGCCTTCGGCAGGGGAAGCGTCGGCCCATCCCTCGGCTGCGGCCGCCGCCGGCTGGGATTCCCACCCAACCTCAGCGGGCGTTTCGGCCGGCGCCTCTGCGGAGGGCTGCGACTCCCATCCCTCCGCCTGGACCGCTCCCTCGCCGGGAGTGGCCGGAACGAAACCTTCCACCGCGTCGTCAGCACTGCCTTCCCCGGCGATCTCCTCCTGCCCCGCGATGGCGTCGCCCTGCACGTGTGCCGCGATGGGCTCCAGCCCCAGATCCTGTCCGTCGTCTTCCGGCAGCTCCACCGCCCGGGCAGGAGCCGAGTCCGCGGGTCCCGCCATCACCTCGTCCGGTTCGATCTCCTCGAGTTCCTGGGGAGGCGGGCCGGGACGGCCGGCGGGAATGGGCGGCGGAATGTAGGGAGAAGGCCGCGGCTGCGGCGCACCTGATTCTTGCGGCTCGATGCGGCGCGGGAACGCACCCGCCGCCGGAGCCGCCGCCGCCTTGGCGTGGCCGAACTTGTCGGTAGGCTCCTTCTTCTCCTCGACGCCGCCGTAGTGCAGCTGGATGGCGGAGAGCACTTCGCCTTCGCCCGCCAACATCGGCTTGATCCGCTTGCCGGTGTGGAACGCCAGCTGGTCCACCGCGGAGAGATCGGTGGGGTCGCTCATGGCGATGGTCACCACCTCGCTGCGGCCGGCCCCGGAGATCTCGTAGGGGAAGACGTGGAGCTTCTCGGCGATCTGCTTGGTGACGCACTTCTGCGCGCGGGGATCGATCTTCGCCTCGGCCAGCTTCACCCGCGGCATGCCCAGGTGCCTGGTCAGCGCCGACACCACCTCGTCCTCGCTGCAGAACCCCTTCTGCACCAGGATGGCGCCGAGCTTGCCGCCCCACTGCTTCTGGTGTCCGAGCGCGCTCTGCAGCTGGTGTTCGTCGATGACGCCCAGTTCTGTGAGGAGCTGGCCAAGGCGCTTCCGCGGCGGCATCCGTTCTCCGTTCCTCACCGTTTCACGCGCGAGAGGTACTCGTCGCGCGAGAACACACCCTTCTCGATCAGCAGCTCGACCATGGCCTTCAAGGCCGCAACCGAGCGTCGCTGCGTCTCTTCGACGGCACGCAGCACCTCGGCTGCGCTCTGGCGCGCCGCGCCGTCTGGAGGTGGCGCCGCGGAGGGGGCGGCCTTCTGGGCCTGGTTGCGCGGCGCCTTGCGCGGATCCATCGTGACCGACACTCCGCTGTTGTTGACGATCCTCATCGCCGAGGTGGATTCGCCCAAGAGCTCCTCGCCGCGATACCAGCGGGAGATGGCGTTGCGGATGGCGCTCGCGCCCGCGAGCAGCGTCTCCACCTTCTTGCCGCCGGTGAGCGAGACCACGTGATCGGTGGCGCTGATGTTGAGCGGGTCGCTCATCGCCACCACGATGGTGCGGCCCTGCTCCTTGAGCACCATCGGCACCAACCCGAACTCCTCGGCGGTGTCGGCGGGCACCAGCGCCAGCGCGTTCCTGTCGCCCTCGCCGGTCAGGTCGGCGCGCGGAATTCCCGTCTGCTTGGAGAGCGCGCGCACCAGGACCTCTTCGGTGAGGAACTCCATGCGGACCAGGATGTCGCCGAGCTTCCCACCCCAGTGCTGCTGTTCGGCGAGGGCAGCCTTGAGCTGCAGCTCGGTGATCACGCCTGCCTTGACGAGCAGGTCACCGATCTTGATCCGCATGCCGCCATCCTAGTGGAAGCTTCCACGGGGCAGCAAATTTACTGGACTTCCTCCACGCGCATTCCCGCAGGGACGCCCAGCTGGAACGCGCCTGCAGGCGGGGCTTTTCCGGCCAGCGTGTTGCGCAGGCGCAGATCGACCGCCGTGTGGCCCAGCGGGGCATCCAGGTGGATGAGGCGGGGCACCTGCGCGCCGGAGGAGTCGTCGTGCTCGTCCATCCCCACCGCCCACAACAGATTCCCGCGCGCGTCGATGCGGCGGATCTGGACCACGCGAAGGTCGGCGCCCAGCACGACCTCCTGCCGCAGCCGCAAGCTGGAGAGGGTGAGCTGGTAGCCGTCGCCGCTGCGGCGCGCGCTCTCCGGCCGCGCGTCGGGCAGCTCGGGGATGTCGCCGGTGATCAGCGCCACCAGCTCCTCGTCGCGCAGCGGGGCGGGGATGAGCCGGCTCAGGTTCTCCGGCGTGGCCGGCCCCCGATAGAAGACGTTGTTGCGCAGGTCGAGCAGGGCGAATCGGCCCTGGTCGGCCACCAGCACCGCCGCGGGGTCGCCGGTGGGGGTGAGGGCCTCGATGCGAATGGACGCCGGCCTGCGCACGAAGACGTGGAGCGAATAGCGGCCGCCGTTCTCCTTGGCCTCCACGAACGCCCGCGCATCGGCCGAGAGCGTCTGCGGCACGGCATGCGCTTTCTTCGCCTGGATGTAGAGAGCCCCCGCATCCGGCGCCGGCCCGACCGGCACCGGGGGCTTCGAGGCGCAACCGACTGCCAACAGCAAAGCCACCGCGGAGAAGGATCTCATTGCCCGAACGGTGGGGGGCCGGATTTTTTGGGGATGGCGTCGAGCGAGGGCTGGTTGGCGTTGGCGCGCACCTGGTCCAGCTCCAGCTTGAGCCCGGTCAGGGCCTCGTTGGTGTTGCGCAGCCGCTCGGACAGCACCTGCACGAAGCTCCAGAGCAGCTTCACCGAGAGCAGCGAGTCGCGCCGCATCAGCTTGAGCAGGCTCTCCCGATCGATTGCGACGGCGGAGGTGTCCTCGCTGGCGATGACGGTGGCGCTGCGCGGCGCCTGGTCCACCAGCCCCATCTCGCCGAAGTGCCCGCCTGCCTTGAGCTGCGCGATCACCACGCCGCTCTTGAGCACCTCGACCTTGCCGCGGAAGAGCACGAACAGCTCGTCGCCCTGCTCGCCCTCGCGGATGATGTGCTGCCCCTTGGTGAACTGCCGGCCCCGGCCCACCCCCAGGATGGACAGCAGCTCCTTGTAGGTCATGTGCTGGAAGAGCGGGATGCGGCGCAGGATCTCGGTCTTGCCCTCGACGTCGGTGGACTCCTCGTTGTCGTCCGCCTCCACCGCCACGCAGATGGCCGTGATGTTGTCCTTGCCGCCGCGCTGGAGCGCAAGGTCCACCAGGAGATCGGCGAGCTTGGGTCGCTCCTGCGCCAGCAGCTGCGGCAGCTCCTCGTCGTGAAGGTAGCCGTGCAAGCCGTCGGTGCAGAGCAGGAAGAGATCGCCGGGCAGCACGTCGGTGACCAGCGTGTCCACCGCGACCTGGGGCTGGATGCCCACCGCGCGGGTGATCACGTTGCGGTTCTCGGCCGTCTTCACCTGGTCCTTGGTGATCAGGCCGCGCTTGAGCTGCTCCTGGATGATGGTGTGGTCCTCGGTCAGCTGGTGGGCGCGCATATTCCGGTAGAGATAGACCCGGCTGTCGCCCACGTGGCCCACCACCGCCTTGCGGCCCGCCACCAGGAGCGCCACCACCGTGGTGCCCATGCCGCGCTTGCCGGCGTCGGTGCCGCCCATGGCGTAGATGTCCGCGCAGGCCCTGAGGATCGCTTTCTCCATCAGGGCGGCGGCCTGCTCGCGCGACTCCACGGTGGGAGCGCGGCTGAAGGCCTCGAGCACCGCCTTGCCTTCGGCCAGGGCGCTGCGGATGGACTTGATCGCCTGCGCGCTGGCCACTTCGCCGGCCGCGTGCCCGCCCATGCCGTCGGCCACGACGTAGAGACCCAGCCTGTCGTCCACCAGGTAGGCATCCTCGTTGTGCTGTCGCTTGCGGCCCACGTCGGTGCGCGCGCTGGAGCGGAGGACGGGCATGAACGCAACAACTCTAGCCCGGGATCGCCCAAAAACAAGCTGCCCAGGTGCCGTTTGCCTGTGCGCACGTCGCGTGCTAACCCCGCGCGCACATGGCCCAGACCCAGCTCCGCGCCTACGTCTTCCTCGACTCCCTCCAGCCCCAACTCGCCGCCCACATCTGCACGACCTGCCGCGGGTACTTCCCGGTGCCCTACGTGGCTTCCCTGTTCGTGGAGATCGCGCCCGGCATGGCCATCCACCAGGTGATCGACACCGCGCTCAAGAGCACCGGCGTGCACCCCGCCACGCTGGTGGTCGAGCGGGCCTTCGGCATGCTCGAGGTGCACCACGAGGACAAGGGCGAGGTGCGCAGCGCCGGCGACGCCATCCTCCGTCACCTGGGCGCGAAGGAGGAGGACCGGGTCAAGCCCAAGGTGGTCTCCAACACCATCATCCGCGCCATCGAGCCCATGCACGCGATGATCATCGACAAGATCCGCTTCGGATCGATGATCGAGCCGGGGCGCAGCCTCTTCATCCTCGAGACGGAGCCGGCCGCCTACGCGGTGCTGGCGGCCAACGAGGCGGAGAAGGCGGCGGACGTGCGCCTGATCGACGTGACGCCCTTCGGCGCCTTCGGGCGTCTGTACCTCGCGGGCCCCGAGGCGGAGATCGACGCGGCGGCGGAGGCGGCGGTGAACGCGCTCAAGGCGGTCACCGGCAAAGAGCAGGCGCCGTTCAAGGACAAGTAGTCCCTTTT
>DASRTX010000599.1:0-2134 GCA_035655715.1 Myxococcales bacterium
GGGCGAGACGCTGCCGTTGGTCCAGATTTCCAGGGAAAGCCGGTCGTAGTCGGTGACCTGACCGACGCGGGCGTTCGTCACCTGGTAGTTGACCTTCTTGATGGGGCTGAAGAGCGAGTCGATGGGAATGATGCCGATGGGCGCGCCCGCCACCTTGTTGCGCTCGGCCGGAACGTAAGCCCGCCCGCGGCGGGCGGTCATCTCCATCCGCACGCGGCCTCCTTCGCTGAGCGTGAAGAGATGGTGCCCGGGATTCAGCACCTCCACGTCCTGGTCGACGATGATGTCGCCGGCCTTCACCTCGCGGGGACCCTCCACCTCGATGCGGATGGTCTTCTCCTCCTGCGAGTGCATGCGAAGGAGGACCTCCTTGAGGTTGAGGATGATGTCGGTGACGTCCTCGGCCACGTTGGAGATGGTGGTGAACTCGTGCTCCACGCCCTCGATGCGGACGCTGGTGATGGCCGCGCCCTGCAGCGAGCTGAGCAGCACGCGCCGGAGCGCGTTGCCGAGCGTGATGCCGAAGCCGCGCTCCAGCGGCTCGGCCACGAACTTGCCGTACGTGTCGGTCAGGCTCTCCTGGTCGACGTGAAGGCCGCGCGGCTTGATCAGGTCGCGCCAGTTCTTCGCAATCAATGCCTCTGCCACTTTGTGATCTCCTTGCAACGTCGCCCTACTCCCCGCGGGATTGCGGGGCACCATTGGGTCGTCCGCTGCTGGGTCCTGCCGATTACTTCGAGTAAAGCTCGACGATCAGCTGCTCCTGGATGGGCATGGTGATGTCGTCGCGCGACGGGGTCGCCTTGACCGTGCCCTTGAAGCCGCCCTTGTCCAGGTCCAGCCAGGCCGGGACGCCGCGGCGGTCCACCGCCTCCAGCGCCTCGTTGATGCGCACCACCTTGCGGGACTTCTCCTTGACGGCGACCACGTCGCCGACCTTCACCTGGAAGCTGGGGATGTTGACCTTGCGCTCGTTCACCCGGAAGTGGCCGTGGCGCACCAGCTGGCGCGCCTCGGAGCGGGTGTCGGCGAAGCCCAGGCGGAAGACCACGTTGTCGAGGCGCTGCTCGAGGAACTGGAGCAGGTTCTCGCCCGTCTTGCCCTTGGCCGCGCTGCCGCGCGAGTAGTAGCCGCGGAACTGCGTCTCGAGCAGGCCGTAGAGGCGCTTGACCTTTTGCTTCTCGCGCAGCTGCACGCCGTACTCGGAGAACTTGGCGCGCCCCTGGCCGTGCTGGCCAGGCGGGTACGGACGGCGCTCGATGGCGCACTTGTCCGTGTAGCAGCGGTCGCCCTTCAGGTACATCTTGAGGTTTTCACGCCGGCAGATGCGGCACGACGATTCGGTATACCGAGCCATTCAGATGCTCCTCAAACGCGGCGGCGCTTCGGCGGCCGGCAACCGTTGTGCGGGATGGGCGTGATGTCGCGAATGAGCGTGACCTTGAGGCCGGCGGCGGCCAGCGCGCGCAGCGCCGACTCCCGCCCCGCCCCGGGGCCCTTCACCAGCACGGAGACGTTCTTCAGGCCGTGCTCCATCGCCTTGGCGGCGGCGTCGCCCGCGGCCACCTGCGCGGCGAACGGCGTCGACTTGCGCGAGCCCTTGAAGCCGCGCGCACCGGCCGACGACCAGGAGAGCACGTTCCCCGAGACGTCGGTGATGGTGATGATGGTGTTGTTGAACGTGCTCTGGATGAAGACGATGCCCGTCTGCACGTTCTTCTTGGTCTTCTTCTTGCCCTTGCGCTCTGCGGCGGCGGCGGGCGTGGCGGCGGCGCCTGCTGCGGGCGTCGCGGGTGCCGCTGCTGGCTTTTGCTCTTCGGCCATGTGCGTGTGTCCTTACTTGGCGGGGGCCACGGGCCGCGCGCGGACGATGCCGCGCTTCGGACCCTTGCGGGTACGGGCGTTGGTATGGGTGCGCTGCCCACGAACCGGCAGGCCGCGGAGATGCCGCACGCCGCGGTAGCACTTGATGCCCTGCAGACGCTTGAGGTTCATGCCGATCTCGCGGCGCAGGTCGCCTTCGATGACATACTTGCCGTCCTGGATCGCGTGAACGATCTGGGACATCTGTTGTTCGCTAAGGTCTTTGGCGCGGATGCTCGGGTCGATTTTGGCGTTTTCCAAAATGATCTTC
>DASRTX010000600.1:0-9668 GCA_035655715.1 Myxococcales bacterium
GCATGCACATCGAGACCGATGAATCGGATATCGTTCTTCACGACCGGCTCCTTTCGCTTGTAGCTCTGCGCTACAGGTCTCCCGATCCGTGGCGTAACCTACGCCGAGCGAATCGGGGCCGGTCGTTCCATCTTGACTAGCAGGCCGGGTGGTCCCGGCCGCTGTGCAGCCGGCGCCGCGCGGTTGCGCGCGCCGAAGCGGACTAGCCTGGCGAGGCCAGCAAGTCGTCGACGGCGGAGAGCAGCTCTGCGCCGCGGAATGGCTTCTGCAGCCAGCGGATGCCGGGTTGCGCGAGGAAGGCGCGCGCCGCTTCGGTGGCGGCGCCGCCGGTGAGGATGAGCAGCCGCGCGACCATCTCCGGGTGGGCGCTTGTGAGCTGCTGGCGCAGCCAGATGCCGTCTCCCTCGGGGAGGTGCAGATCGGCGACGATCGCGTCCCAGCGCTCGCCGCGGGCCATTCGCGCCAGCGCCGTCTTCGCACCGTGCTCCACCGAGACCTCGTGGACAGGCTCCAGCGTACGCTGGACCATCATCGCCACCAGCGGCTCGTCGTCGATCACCAGGATCCTCGCCACCCACATCCTCCCGAAAAGGCCGGCATCGTGCGCCCTCCGCGCCGCCGCATCAAGCTTGCCATGCCTGGGCTCCGCCTCGAACATGGGCGCATGCAGCTCGATCTCTGCGCAACACTCGCCTGCCTGCTGGCCGCGTCGACCGCCCTCGGCAAGGACCGCGTCGCCGTGCTGGCCATAGAACCGCGGCCCGGCATCCTTTCCGGCGCCGACGCGGCCGCGCTCACCTCGGAGCTCGGCGAGGTGGCCGGGGCAGCGGTGGCCCCGGGGTTCGAGGCGGTTTCCGTCCAGGGTTCCGATCCCGCCGCCGCGCTCCGAAAGGGCGCTGCCGCAGCGCTGGTGGGCCGCGCCGCGCAGATGGAGGGCGCGACGGTCGTCGCGATGTCGGTCTACAAGTCCGGCGCCACGGCTCCCGCCGGTAGCGCTCGCGTAGTGGGGATCGGGCTCGCCCAGTTGAAGCTCGATCTGCGGGCCAAGGTGCCCAGGCTGCTGGCCACGTCGCTGGGCATCTCACCCGCCGTTTCCGAGCCGGTCACGCCGCAGGGGACCTTGCGAATCCCCGGAAAAGCCACCGCATCCGGGGCCGCTCCACAAGCACAAGCACAAGCACAAGCCCAACCACAAGCACAACCACAAACCCGCAAACCGCGCCCTCCGCCTCCCCCAAACGAGGACCCGCTGGTCCGCCTCGTCCGCGAGACCACCGAGGACGTCGAGGACCTGCGCGGGCTGCGCCGCAAGCAGAACCTCAAGGTGCAGATCCTCGACGACAAGCTGTTCATCGCCGCGGTTCGCGAGAAAGCCAGACAGGAGCTGACACCTCAAGTCGTAGCGGCGGAGCGCGCGCGCTGGCTCGCCTTCGACTTGGCGCCCGCCGCGGCCGATCCGGCGCAGGTGCTGCTCGACGTGCTCGACGAGCAGGTGGCCGGCTTCTACGACCAGTTCACCAAGCAGCTGATCGTGCGCCGCAACCCGCCCGCGTCTGCCGGAGAGGCCATGGGACCGGACGGATTGCGCGTCATCCTCGCGCACGAGATCGAGCATGCGCTGCAGGACCAGAACTTCGGCATCCCCGATCTCGCCGCGCTGCCGGACGACGACGTGCGCCTCGCCCGCAGCGCCCTCTTCGAGGGCGACGCCATGGCGGTGATGACTGCCTATGCCGCGCAGCGCGCCAACAATCCCATCAAGGCGTCCGTCGTCACCGCCGCCTCCATGCTGCGGTCGGTGGACACCGAGACGCTGCTGCACATGACCGGCAAGTCCCCTGCGCTGCTGCGCGCGCCGCGCATCCTGCGCGAGGAGCTGGTGGCCCCGTACTCCGCCGGCTTCGCGCTGGTGGCCGAGGCGTATCGCCGCGGCGGATTTCCCCTGGTCGACCGCATGTTCAAGCGTCCGCCCGAGTCGCTGCATCAAGTGCTGCACCCCGAGGCGTATTTCGCCGGCGAGGCGGTAGCGCCCGTGCCCGCGCCGGTCCCCCCCGCAGGAACGCGCGTCCTCTCGCGGGGGCGCATGGGCGAGCTGGGAACGCGCGTCGCCCTGGAGACTTGTGTGGACAAGGCGGTCCTCAAGGAGCTCGCTCCGAAATGGGCCGGCGACGCCTACACCATCGTCGAGGGACCCAAGGGTTCTGTCTCGCTGCTCTGGACCACGGCCTGGAGCGGTGGCGCCGCGGCGACCCTGGGCAACGTGATGAAGCTCGTTCCGCCCTGCTGGGAAGAGCAGGCCGCCACCGCCAACCCTGCATCGGCGCAGTGGACCATCGCCGCTCCCTCCAGGATCGACGTCGCGGGCGATCTGGTCGCGGTCGCGCGCGGCTCCATCCCCCTGGATGCCGCGGTCGCGCGGCAGCTGACTTCCGGCGTGCGGATGCCCGCCGCCTCGCCGCCGCTGGGCGAGGTGGCCGCACCGGCGGCAGTGGAGCCGACCCACCTCGAGGGCACCCGCTTCGTCAGCCCGCGCCTCGGGCTGCAGGCGGAGGTGCCGAACGGATTCAGCCAGGACACCACCAATCCCGTGGCGGAGATGGCCATCGCGCGCGCGGGGCCGGCCGGCGGCGCGGCTTCGCTGTCCTTCATGCCCCTGGCGCTCTCCGGGGAGGCGGCGGACGCCGTCTTCCAGACTGCCTCCGGCCAGTTCGCGACCGCGCGTGGAACCCACCTCACCTTCGCCAGCAAGGGCGCCATCAAGGTCGCCGGCCAGACGGGCGAGGAGCGCGCCTGGAACCTGGAGGAGGGAGCGATGCAGCTGCGCATCGCGCTCTTGCCCTGGTGCGGCGGCAAGGCATCGCTGACGCTGGTGCGGGTCGACGGCGGAGACGGAGGGCGCACCGCGCTCGACGCGTTCGCGGCGTCGATCAAGGCGGAAGGCCGCTCCGCCGCCTGCTCCGAGCTGGAGTGACCTAGATCGCGCGCACCGCGACCGAGCCCAGGCCCTCCACTTCCAGCATCACCTCCATGCCCGCGCGGAGCGGCTCGGCCACGCTGGCAGCTCCCGCAAGCACGATGCTTCCGGCCGGAAGCGGATGCGGCAAGAGCTCCACCAGCTGCACCAGCGACTCGAGCGGATTCCCCGAGATGGCGTTGGAGTCGGCCTCCTGCGCAACCCGGCCGTCGATGCGCATGCGCATCCGCAGGCTGCCGGTTTCCCTGGGCGGCTGGGGCGGTCCGAGCACGAACTTCCACGACGAGCAGTTGTCCGCCACCACGTCGGGCAGCGAGGAGAGCTTGAAGCCGACGAGGCGCGAGTCCAGCACCTCCAGCGCCGGCGCGACCGATGCGAGCGCCTCGAACGCGTCCTCGCGCGAGATGTGCCCCCGCAGCTCGCGCCTGGTGACGAAGGCAACCTCCGGCTCGATCTTCGGATGCACGCCCTCGCCGGCGCGGAGCGTTCCTTCGACCCGCATCCCATCGGTGAGCACGCCGTAGATGGGCAGGTGGAGGCCCATCTGCGCGCGCTTGGCCGCCGAGGTGAACCCCATCTTGTAGCCGACGATCTTCTCGCCCCGCCCGAGCCGCAGGCGGATGCCGCGCTCCTGGATGCGATAGGACGCGGCGAGATCGAAGCCGCCGTGCGACTTCGTCAGCGGCGGGATCTCGCGGCGCGCCAGCAGCGCCTGGTCCAGCTCCTTCGCCAACAAGTCTGCATCGGTCATGACGGCGGGCACCCTAACGCCCTCGACCGCTGTACGGGAAGGCGGTAAAGCTCCCCGCGATGCAGGATGTCCTGAACTTCATCGACGGCAGGCAGACCGCGGCCGCGTCGGGAGAGTGGCTGGAGGACGTCGACCCGGCCATTGGAAGCGCCTATGCCCGCATCGCCAGCTCCGATGCGCGCGACGTGGAGCGCGCAGTGGCCGCCGCGGCGCGCGCGTTTCCCGCCTGGTCTTCGCTTCCGGCGACCGATCGATCGAAGCTGCTCCGCAACCTGGCCCGCCTGATCGAGCGCGACCTCCAGCCGCTGGCCCGCGCCGAGTCGATCGATTCGGGCAAGCCGCTCTCCGTCGCCCGTAGCGTGGACATCCCGCGGGCGGTGCAGAACTTCGATTTCTTCGCCGACGCCGCCACGCAGTTCTCCAGCGAAGCGCACCCGACCGACGAGGTGGCGCTCAACTACACCTTGCGCCGCCCGCTGGGCGCGGTGGCCTGCATCTCCCCGTGGAACCTGCCGCTTTATCTGATGACCTGGAAGATCGCTCCGGCGCTGGCGGCGGGAAACACCGTGGTGGCCAAGCCATCGGAAGTGACGCCGATGACCGCGCATCTGCTCGCGGGGCTGTGCGCCGAGGCGGGGCTGCCGCCCGGCGTCCTCAACGTCGTCCACGGGCTGGGACCGCGGGCCGGCGCGCCTCTCTGTGCCCACCGCGAGGTGAGGGCGATCTCGTTCACCGGATCCACCCGGGTGGGCGGCGAGATCGCCCGCGAGGCCGCGCTGGGGTTCAAGAAGGTGTCGCTGGAGATGGGTGGCAAGAACCCGACGCTGATCTTCGCCGACGCCGACCTGCGGGAAGCCATTCCCGAGACCGTGCGTGCCGCCTTTTCCAACACCGGCCAGATCTGCCTGTGCGGCTCGCGGATCCTGGTGGAGAAGTCGATCTACGCCCGGGTCCGCGACGAGTTGGTCTCGCGCGTCAGCGCACTGCGCGTCGGGGACCCTCTGGATCCTGCCACCGATCAGGGCGCGCTGGTGTCGCGCCAGCACTTCGACAAGGTGATCGGCTGCCTGGCGGTGGCGCGCGAGGAGGGCGGCCGCATCCTCTGCGGGGGCGGGAAGGCCAGCGTCCCGGGCCGCTGTGCCGACGGCTTCTTCGTCCAGCCCACCCTGATCGAAGGGCTGGGGCCCGCTTGCCGGACCAACCAGGAAGAGATCTTCGGCCCCGTCGCCACGCTGTTGCCGTTCGAAAGCCCCGAGGAGGCGGTGAAGTTGGCCAACTCCACCCGCTACGGACTCTCCGCCTCGCTGTGGACGCGCCATCTCTCCCGCGCCCACCGCGTGGCCGCGCAGCTGGATGCCGGCATCGTCTGGGTCAATTGCTGGATGTTGCGCGACCTGCGCACGCCCTTCGGCGGGGTGAAGGAGTCCGGTGTGGGCCGAGAGGGCGGCATGGACGCGCTGCGCTTCTTCACCGAGCCGAAGAACGTCTGCGTGAAGCTATGAGCGGAGGCGAGCTGCACTCGTCGCGGGCGCCCGAGCCGGTGGGCCTCTATCCCCACGCCCGGCGCGTCGGGAATCTGCTCTTCCTCAGCGGCATCGGCCCGCGGCGGCGCGGCTCGCGCGAGATCCCCGGCGTCACCCTCCGCGCCGACGGCAGCGTTGCGAGCTACGACATCGAGGCGCAGTGCCGCTCGGTCTTCGACAACGTGCGGGCGGTGCTCGAGGACGCCGGCGCGCGCTGGGAGGACCTGGTGGACGTGACCGTCTTCCTCACCGACATGAAGCGCGACTTCGCCACCTACAACCGCGTCTACGCCGAATACTTCGCGGCGGCGCGGCCCTGCCGCACCACCGTCGGCGTGGTGGCGCTGCCGACGCCCATCGCCATCGAGCTCAAGTGCATCGCGGAGGTGCGCACGCCATGAAGCCGCTCGATTTCCGCAAGTGGATCGACGAGCACCGCGACCTGCTCAAGCCGCCGGTGGGCAACGCGCAGATCTGGGAAGGCGACCGCGACTTCATGGTGACGGTGGTGGGGGGCCCCAACAAGCGCACCGACTACCACGTCAACCAGGGCGAGGAGTTCTTCTACCAGGTGGAGGGCGACATCAACCTGCGCGTGCTGCAGGGAAAGAAGGCGGTGGACATCCCCATCCGCCAGGGCGAGATCTTCCTGCTCCCGGCCAACACGCCGCACTCGCCGCAGCGGCCCGCCAACACGGTGGGCCTGGTGATCGAGCGCCGGCGCCTGCCGGAGGAAAAGGATACCTTCCTCTGGGTCTGCGACGGCTGCGGGGCCGAGCTGTACCGGGAGTCGTTCCACCTCACCGACATCGTCAGGCAGCTTCAGCCCGTGTTCGAGCGCTACTGGGGCAACCCCGCAAACACCACTTGCCACAAGTGTGGTCGAGCGCATGCGAAGCCTTGACGTCCACACCCACATCCTGCCGCCGGAGCTGCCGCGCTGGGCACCGGTCCGGCTGGAGCGCACGGGCGACTGCCGCGCACGGATGGTGCGCGAGGACGGCAGCTTCTTCCGCGAGGTGCAGAGCAACTGCTGGGATCCGCGGCAGCGCCTGATCGAATGCGACGCTTCCGGCGTGGGGGCGCAGGTGCTCTCCACCGTGCCGGTGATGTTCTCGTATGCGGCGCCGGCGCAGCGCGCGCGCGACCTGTCGCGCCTGCTCAACGACCACATCGCCTCGATCTGCCGCGAGAACCCCCGGCGCTTTCTCGGTCTCGGCACGCTGCCGCTGCAGGATCCGGATGCCGCCGTCGCCGAGCTGGAGCGATGCGTGGGCGAGCTGGGCCTGTGCGGCGTGCAGATCGGATCGCACGTCAACGACCGGAACCTCTCCGAGCCCGCGCTCTTTCCGGTGTTCTCCCGCGCCGCAGCCCTGGGCGCGGCCGTCTTCGTCCATCCCTGGGACATGATGGGGCAGTCGAAGATGCAGAAGTATTGGCTGCCATGGCTGGTAGGAATGCCTGCCGAGGTCTCGCTGGCCATCTGCTCCGTGATCTTCGGCGGCGTGCTGGAGCGGCTGCCGTCCTTGCGCATCTGCTTCGCGCACGGGGGCGGCGCCTTTCCCGGGACGCTGGGACGCATCGAGCACGGGTTCCACGCTCGCCCCGACCTGGTCGCGGTGGACAACCCGCATCCCCCCTCGCGCTATCTCGGCCGCATCTACGTGGACTCGCTGGTCCACGACGCCCGCGCGCTGCGGCTGGTGTTGGATACCTTCGGCCCCGCGCGCGTGGCGCTGGGCAGCGACTATCCTTTCCCTCTGGGAGAAGAGCTGCCCGGGGCGCTGATCGACACGCTGGACCTCCCCCCGCCGGCGCGCGACCGGCTGCGCGCGGGGACGGCGCTGGAATGGCTGGGCAAGAGTGCGAGCGACCATGACCTTTGAAGACTCCCTCGAGTGGGCGCGCAAGCGAGACGCCGCCGATCCCCTGGCGCCGCTGCGCGCCGAGTTCCTCTTTCCCGAGAAAGCGCCCCTGTACTTCGCGGGCCATTCCCTGGGCCTGCAGCCGCGGCGGGCGCGCGAGTACGTGCTGCACGAGTTGGACGAGTGGGCCCGCCACGGCGTCGAAGGACACTTCGCCGCCCGCCATCCCTGGATCGGCTACCACGAGCTGCTGACGCCCTCCACTGCGCGAGTGGCTGGAGCGCTGCCGCACGAAGTGGTGGTGATGAACACGCTGTCGGTGAACCTGCACCTCCTGATGGTGTCGTTCTACCGGCCGAGGCCCGGCAAGCACCGGCTCCTGATCGAGAAGGGAGCCTTTCCTTCCGACCAGTACGCCGCCGCCTCGCAGGCACGCTTCCATGGCCATCCCGACGCGGTGCTGGAGAGCGACGACCCGCTGCGCGAGCTGACGGAGCGCGACGACATCGCGCTGGCCTTGATCGGGAACGTCAACTACCTGAGCGGCCGCGCCGCCGACATGCCCGCGCTGGTCCGCGCAGCGCACGCGCAGGGGGCGTTCATCGGCTTCGACCTGGCGCATGGAATGGGGAACCTCGAGCTGCGCCTGCACGAGGACGGCCCCGACTTCGCGGCGTGGTGCAACTACAAGTACCTGAACGCCGGCCCGGGCGGCCTGGGCGGCGTCTTCATCCACGAGCGGCATGCCGACGCGCAGCTCCCCCGCTTCGAAGGCTGGTGGGGACACGACAAGGCGAGCCGCTTCCAGATGTCGCCCCACTTCTCCGGCATCCGCGGCGCGGAGGCCTGGCAGCTCTCCAATCCGCCCATCCTCGCGCTGGCGGCGCTGCGCGCCTCGATGGAGCTGTTCGACCGCGCCGGAATGGCGGCGTTGCGGCGCAAGAGCGTGGAGCTGACGGGCTATCTGGAGTTCCTGCTGCGCAAGCGCGGCTTCGAGGTGATCACGCCCAAGGAGCGCGGCGCCATGCTGAGCACGCGCTTCCACCGCAAGGACATGGTGCGCGAGCTTTCGCGGCGCGGCGCCGCCGTCGACCTGCGGCCGCCGGATCTGGTGAGGATCACGCCGGTGCCGCTCTACAACTCGTTCGAGGACGTGCAGCGCCTCTGCGCGCTGATCGGGGAGCTGGACGGTGGCTGATCTGGCCGTGGTGGGCGCGGGCCCGGTAGGGTCCTTGCTCGCGCTCACCCTGGCGCGGCGCGGGTACGGCGTGGACGTGTACGACCGCCGCCCGGACATGCGCCGCACGCAGGCCGTGGCCGGCCGCTCCATCAACCTGGCCGTTTCCACCCGCGGCCTGCACGCGCTGCACGAGTTGGGGCTGGAGGACGACGTGCTCCGCGAGGCCGTGCCGATGCGCGGCCGCATGACCCATGCGGCCGACGGCAAGACCGCCTTCTTTCCCTACGGCCGCAGCGAAAGCGAGTTCATCAACTCCATGTCCCGGGCAGGGCTGAACCGTTTGCTGATGACGCGCGCGGAGGAGACCGGCCGGGTGCGCATCCACTTCGAGCAGCGGCTGGTCGGGTACGACTTCGAGCGCAAGCTGGCGCGCTTCGATTCCCTTGGGGAGATCGGCGCGGAGGTGATCGTCGGGAGCGACGGCAGCTCTTCCGCGCTGCGCGATGCGATGGGCGGCCAGATCTCGCAGGAGGTGCTCTCCAGCGGCTACAAGGAGCTGACCATGCCCGCTCTGCCGGGCGGCGGGTTCGCCATGGAGCGCGAGGCGCTGCACATCTGGCCGCGCGGCAGCTTCATGCTCATCGCGCTGCCCAACCTGGACGGCAGCTTCACCTGCACGCTCTTCCTGCCCTTCGAAGGCGCCCCCTCCTTCGCGCAGATCTGCAGCGAGGAGGAGGGAGGGAAATTCTTCGATCGCTTCTTCCCGGACGCCGTCCCGCTGATCCCCGATCTCCCGCGGCAGCTCACGCGCGCGCCGCTGGGGAAGATGGCCACGGTCAAGGCGGCGCCATGGTCGCGCGGCACGGCGCTGCTCCTCGGCGACGCGGCCCACGCCATCGTCCCCTTCTTCGGCCAGGGGATGAACGCGGGGTTCGAGGACGTGGGCCTTCTCTGCGCATCGCTGAGCGGCGACTGGGCCGCGGACTTCGCCGCCTTCTTCGCCGCGCGCAAGCCCGACACCGACGCCATCGCCGACCTGGCGGTGGAGAACTTCGTCGAGATGCGTGACAAGGTGGCCGACCCCGAGTTCCTCGAGATCCGCGAGCTGGAGCACCAGCTGCAAGGCCGCATGCCGGGCCGCTACCTGACCCGATACCAGCTCGTCACCTTCACCCGGGTGCCCTACCGCGTGGCGCAGCGCGCGGGACGCATTCAAGGGGAAATCCTCTCCGGCCTGCTCCGCGGCGACTACGACTTCGCACGCGCCGAGGAGCTGGTGGAGAAGCGCCTGCGCCCGCTCATCCCTTGAGCTCGGTGCGCACGTCCCAGAGGTCGGGGAAGAGCAGCACGTCCACCAGCCGCTTGAGGTAGTCCA
>DASRTX010000601.1:0-5495 GCA_035655715.1 Myxococcales bacterium
CTGGCGGCGCCGGGCCTCGACCCCGGTATCAGTTGCCGGTTGATGACCGGCTTGTTGTACAACGCTGCTGTCGTTCACTTGGCTCTCCATCGATGGGTGGGGTCCATCCGATATTCGCGACACGGCCTGACACGCGATCACCGGGTTCTGCGGACCCGTCATGGCGCAGGCTGTGCGTTGTTGTGATCCGCACCGACGGCACCTTGGGCGCGTCGGTGAAATCCTGAACATCGATGACCTTCGAAGTCGGCCTGGACGCCGTTTCTGCATTCTCTGGCGTTATGCCGCTGGGCTCAGGGGCGCTGTCCGGGGGCAGCGCTCCTGTAGTGTTGCGGCATGCGTGCGGGGATCAGGCCGCGGCGGCAGGACTGGCGGCGCCCTGCGTCTCTCCGAGACCGGTGCTGCCGTAGAGCCAGGCCAGGGTGTCGTACCACTCCGCGTTCGTCTTCGCGGACATCACCGAGTTGCGCAGGGCGGCGTGGGGACCCGCGGGGTGATAGATGTGGTCTCCGATGGCGCGGGACAGGAGCTGCACCCGGGCGGTCCGCAGCACGCGCTGCCGGCGATAGGCCTCCAGCGCCGCCTCGGGGTCGTCGGGGCGGGCAGCCATCTCGTGGGACAGGCACACCGCGTCCTCCATCGCCATGCAGGCGCCCTGGGCCAGGTACTGCAGCGTGGGATGCGCCGCGTCGCCCAGCACGGCCACGCGCCCGTCCACCCAATGCTCCACCGGGTCGCGGTCGCACAGGACCCAGAGCTTCCAGTCCGTGCCGTGGCGGATGATGTCCTGGGCGCGCGGGTGGACGTGGCGGAAGCCGGCCAGCACCTCTTCCTCATCGACCGGCTTGCCCGCCACCGGCTCCGGCGCGTCGTTGTGGTAGGTGACGACCAGGTTGAACACCTTCCAGCCCGACAGCGGGTAGTGGACGATGTGGCACTTCGGCCCGGCCCAGAGCGTGGCCGCGTTCCAGCGCAGATCCTCGGGCATCTGTTCGGTCGGGATGACGGAGCGGTAGGTGGTGTGGCCGGTGACGCGCGGCGGGCCGTCGCCCACCACCTGTTCCCGGATGCGCGACCACAGCCCGTCCGCGCCGATCAGCACCGAGCCGGTCACCGTTTCGCCGGAGAACAGCCGCACCGTGACGGTCGCGCCATCCTGCTCGTAGCCGGTGACGGCGCAGCCGGTACGCAGGTCGATCAGCGGACTGGCCTGGCAGGCGCGGATAAAAACGCCGTGCATGTCGCCGCGGTGCACCACGGCGTAGGGATTGCCGAAGCGCTGGCGGAACGGCTCGGTCAAATCGATGGTGGCGATGTCCTCCGCCGTCATGGCGTCCATCAGCCGCAGCTGATCCACGTACACCGCCATGGCACGGGCGGCGTCGCCGACGCCGAGATAGTCGAAGGCGTGGAAGGCGTTGGGTCCGAGCTGGATGCCGGCGCCGATCTCGCCGAGCACCGGTGCGCGCTCCAGCACGATGACACGGAACCCCTTCTGGGCGAGGCCGAGGGCGGTGGCCAGGCCGCCGATGCCGCCGCCGGCAATCAGGATGGGCTTGTCTTGCTGCATGGTGTTTCCTCCTTGGTTCAGGCTTGTTCAGGCGCAGCCGAACGGGCGCGCGGCCCGGCGGGTGCGACGTGTTGGTTTACTGGCTTCGAGATCCCAGGGTGACCAGGATGGTGGGGTAGGGAGCCGGACGCGGAGCGGCGTGCGATCAGGCTTGGCCGGCGATCCGCAGCGGCACGGGGGTGATGTCGTTGTGGACGTCGGCGAGCTGACTGAGCAGCCGCAGCAGGGCCGCGCGATCCGCTTGCGTCAGCGGCTCCAGCAGGCGCTCCTGCACACGCCGTACCGCCGGCTCGACCTCGCGCAGGAGCCGCTCGCCCTCCAGGGTGAGCCGCAGCAGCTTCACGCGCCGGTCGGTCGGACTGGCGGTACGCAGCACCCAACCCTTGGCTTCCAGGCGATCCAGCACGCTGCCGATCGTCGAGCGGTCGAAGGCGATCAGATGGGACAGTCGGGTGGCATCGACCTCCGGATGCGCCTGGATCGCCACCAGGGCCGCGTACTGGACCGAGGTCAGGTCGAACTCGGCGCACTCCTCCGCGAACAGAGCGGAGCTGATCTGCTGCGCTCGCCGAATGAGATGACCGGGCATGTCGTACAGGTCGTCCATCGTGTGAACCAATATGCCCATAAGGGGCTATGATGCCAAGAGAAGAGGTGGGAAGACGGGACATCGCGCTACTCCGCGTCCGGCTGGCGGTCGGGCACGGCATCCGCGAAGGCGGACAGGGCCAGGCAGGCGGCCTCGGCGGCCAGCAGGCGGGGGAAGCGGGTCACGTCCACACCGAAGCGCCGGGCGTTGCCGAGCTGCGGCACCAGGCAGATATCGGCGAGCGTCGGTGCGGCGCCGAAGCAGAACGGACCGGGCGTGCCCTCCAGCAGCGCCTCGCACGCGGCCAGCCCGGCCGCATTGGCGTCCGCGGCCCAGGCTTGCACCTCCGCCTCCGGGCGCCCCATCCCGCGCAGGCGGGCGAGCACGCCCAGGTTCTGCAGCGGGTGCGTATCGGCGGCGAGCACGAGGGCGAAAGCGCGCACCCGGGCCCGCCGCACCGGGTCGGCGGGCAGCAGCTTCGGCTCGGGATAGGCATCGTCCAGCCACTCGATGATGGCGAGCGACTGGGTCAGCACCGTGCCGTCGTCCAGCTCCAGGGCGGGCACCAGGCCTTGCGGGTTGAGCGCCAGGTATGCGGCATCCCGCTGCTCGCCGCGGCGGAGGTGGTGGAACACAGGGCGGACGGCGACGCCCTTGAGGCCGAGCGCGATCCGCACGCGCCAGGACGCGGCGCTGCGGAAGTAGCCGTGCAGGACCGTGGGCCGGGGCATTACGGCAACGTTTGGCATGGCTTCGAGCACGGCGCGCCTCCTCCTTATGTGCTGGCGCCGATCGACCCCGGCGCCTCATTCATTAATCATTCGATGATTGACAGTATGCTGAATGTCAGTATGCTGTCAATCAGGAAATCAACAGGAGGAGGACGCCTTGCAGAACGCATCGATCATCCAACCCACGGCGGACACGCCGGAGCGCCGGGCCTTCTATGACCGCATCAGTCAGCAGAACCTGACGCCGCTCTGGCTCTCGCTGGCCGAGTTGGTCACGCCCGAGCCGCGCAGCCCCTGCCGCCCGGCAAGCTGGCGCTTCGACGACATCCGCGCCGCCATGATGGAGGCGGGCGGCCTGATCACCGCCAAGGAGGCCGAGCGCCGGGTCCTGGTGCTGGAGAACCCCGGCCTGCGCGGCCAGTCCCGGATCACCACCGACCTCTATGCCGGCGTGCAGCTCGTGCTGCCCGGCGAGGTGGCGCCCGCCCACCGCCACACGCAATCCGCCCTGCGTTTCGTGCTCGAGGGCAGCGGCGCCTACACCGCCGTCAACGGCGAGCGGACCACCATGCACGAGGGTGATTTCATCATCACGCCGCCGATGGCCTGGCACGACCACGGCAATCCCAGCGACGCGCCGATCTTCTGGCTCGACGGGCTGGACATCCCCGTCGTGCAGTTCCTCGACGCCTCGTTCGCCGAGCACCTCGACGTGGACGAGCAGCCCATCACCCGCCCGCTGGGCGACAGCGACGCCCGCTACGGCGCCAACCTGCTGCCGGTGGACCACAAGCCCGGCGGCGGCAGCTCGCCGGTGTTCAACTACCCCTACGCCCGCACGCGCGACGCCCTGGAGCGGATGCGCCGGATGGACGCGTGGGACCCGTGCCACGGCCTCAAGATGCGCTACACCAACCCGATCACCGGCAACCACGCCATGGCCACCATGGGCACCTTCGTGCAGCTGCTGCCGAAGGGCTTCGCCACCGCCGCCTACCGCTCGACCGACGCGACCGTGTTCGTGCCCATCGAGGGGCGGGGGCGCAGCCACATCGGCGATGACTTCGTGGTCGAGTGGGGCAGGCGCGACATCTTCGTCGTGCCCTCCTGGAAGACGGTCCGCCACGAGGTGGACGAGGACAGCGTGCTGTTCTCCTTCTCCGACCGGCCCATCCAGGAAGCCCTGCACCTGTTCCGCGAAGACCGCGGCAATGCCTGACAGCCCAGCCAACCCTGCAGCACAGCCAAAACGATGGAGCCAACAATGACCGACTACGTCCTCCCGCCGCCGGCGGTCCCCAGCGTTGCCGTTTCCGGCACCGCGGCCCGCTTCCCGGTCCGCCGCATCATCTGCGTCGGCCGCAACTACGCCGCCCACGCGCGCGAGATGGGGCGCGACCCGGACCGCGAGCCGCCGTTCTTCTTCCTCAAGCCGGCCGACACCGTGGTCGATGACGGCGCGACCGTGCCCTACCCGCCCGAGACCGAGAACTTCCACTACGAGATCGAGCTGATCGTCGCGATCGGCACCGCCGGCACGAACATCCCGGCCGAGCGGGCGCTCGATCACGTGTTCGGCTACGGGGTCGGCATCGACCTGACCCGGCGCGACCTGCAGCTCGCCGCCCGCGAACAGGGACGGCCGTGGGACTGGGGCAAGGGCTTCGACCTTTCCGCCCCGATCGCGCCGCTCCATCCCGTCTCCGAAGTAGGCCATCCCACCGCGGGCCGCATCTGGATCGCGGTGGACGGGCAGGTGAAGCAGGATTCCGACATCGCCAAGCTGATCTGGTCGGTGCCGGACATCATTTCGATTGCTTCCCGCTCGATGGAGCTGCGCCCCGGCGACCTGATCATGACCGGCACCCCGGAGGGCGTCGGCCCAGTCCAGCGCGGTGAGGTGATGACCGGCGGCATCGACGGTCTGGGGGAGATCAGGATCAGCGTGCGCTGACCGACATCTTCTGAGGAGCGCAGCCTCGGACGTGCCAGGAGACTGCGCTCCTCTCCGACTCCCCCTGGCAAACGGCGGATGGTGTTCAAGGCACCTGACGAGTGGAAACGAACGTGTTTATCAGCCGTATACGTTCATCCGGAGCAACTAACCGCAGAGGCGATTATATGGAAAGTGCCGTTAGCGAAGCCTTCAAGTGTCTGCCGGTAAGAAGGCAGCATGACACACCTTCGAGGCGCCACCACCATGGTCGCCGCGCCTACAGAGTTTCCGTAAGATGCCCGATCCTCGGAAAGACCCGATAAAAGATCCGAACTCACCCGCCCACATGGCCGAGCTTTTTGGGTTCGCCGGACGCACCGCTACTGCAGCGGCGGCGTTCTTCTTGCTGTCGGAGGCCGCACGGCTGGACGCTTCGAACGGCTCCTCTCAATTTTCGCCTCTGACGAGGGCGGTAGTTATTGCGGCCCACAAGTTGGTGGACGATATGCTGAACGATGCGCTGAGAGGGGTCCTGATGGGCCCTGCTGAAAAGAATATGTCGGAAGAGCAGAAGAGGGAAGTGGGGCAGGTCATGGGAATGTCTCTAATCTCAGGCACACCGACTAAGACGTCCAAGATCGACCGGTTCCTCGGCTTGTACGGTCTGTC
>DASRTX010000602.1:0-2476 GCA_035655715.1 Myxococcales bacterium
GCTGCGGGATCGTCGGTGGCATGTTTCGACGCCACGTGGCGACCGCGCGAGTCACTTCGCCACAGCAGGGACCGCCTCTCGGCACGGCTTGATGGGCCATCGGGGGCCCAGCTTTGGGCTCGATGCCGATGGAGGCGCTCATGATGCGCCATGCGGATCGTGCTCCGATCGAGGTGCGCGTGTCCTTCGAGACGACACGGCTCAGCGCACAGCACCTGATCAATGCCTATCGCCACTTGGTGCCTGTGCAGCGCCGGAGCCTGCGGTCGACGCGCAGCGATGCCCGGCCGATCCTGCCGCGGGTGAAGGTTCAGGGAGGTGAGCATGGCTGACAGCAGCGTTGCGCTCTACGCGCGCGTGTCGAGCGAGAGCCAAGCGCGCGACAACACCATTGCGAGCCAGATTGCGGCCTTGCGCGAGCGGATTGCGGCCGATGGCTGGCAACTCGAACCTGACCACACCTACGTGGACGAAGGCTACAGCGGCGCGATCCTGCTTCGTCCGGCGCTGGAGCAGTTGCGCGATGCGGTCGCTGCCGGGTGTGTCGAGCGCATCTATGTGCACGCCCCGGATCGGCTCGCCCGCCGCTACGCTCACCAAGTGCTGCTGATCGAGGAGTTCCACCGCGTCGGCGCTATGGTCGTCTTCCTGAACCGCCCGATCGGCAGCACGGCTGAAGACGACCTTTTGCTCCAGGTTCAGGGGATGATCGCCGAGTACGAGCGCGCCAAGATCATGGAGCGCAGCCGCCGCGGCCGCCGCCATGCCGCGCGTTCCGGCTTGGTGAGTGCGTTCACTGCCGCCCCGTTCGGCTATCGCTACGTCTGCCGCGACCATGGTGGCGGGGTGGCGCGCTTCGAGGTTGTCGAGGAGGAGGCCCGCACGGTTCGGCTCATCTTCGCTTGGGTCGGCCTCGAGCGGCTGAGCCTGCGCGAGGTGTGCCGCCGTCTTCAGCAGGCGGGCTGCCCAACGCGGCACGGCTCGGCGCGGTGGTATGCCTCCACGGTCCGCGGCATGCTGGCCAATCCGGCCTATATGGGCCGAGCCGTGTTTGGGCGCTCGCGCTTCCTGCCGGCACGACCGCGCCTGCGGCCCATCCGGGGACACCCGCGGCCTTCGCCTCGCCCCACTTTGCGCGTGCCGGTGCCGCCGGACGAGTGGATCGAGGTGCCCGTGCCGGCTCTGGTCGAGCCGGCCCTGTTCGAAGCCGCTCGGAGCCAGCTGGATGAGAACCGGCGCCGCAAGCGGGAGCGGCAGCTTGGTCCGCGCTGGTTGCTGCAGGGCCTGACCGTGTGCCGCCGCTGCGGTTACGCCTATTACGGCAAAACGGCTCCCCGCTGCGGCAAGGACCGCTCCAAGGGAGAGTTACGCTACTATCGCTGCATCGGCACGGATGGCCATCGGTTCGGCGGCACGGCCGTGTGTGACAACCGGCAGGTACGGGGCGATCGCCTCGAGGAGAGCGTGTGGAGTCAGGTGAGGGCTCTGCTGGAGGACCCCGAGCGGGTGACGCAGGAGTACCGCCGCCGCACCAGTGAGGCCCGCGACGGAGCCGCCGCACCCGAAGAGATCGCGCGGCTGGATCGGCAGATCGCCACCTTGAAGCGCGGGATCGGGCGGCTCATCGATAGCTATGCGGAGGGGGTGATCGACAAGACCGAGTTCGAGCCGCGCATCGCCGGAATGAAAACTCGATTGGCCAAGCTCACCCAGCAGCATCAGGCGGCCCTCGAAGCGGCCGAGGCCGAGCGCAACCTGTCCCTTGTAACGGGCCGACTTGAGGACTTCGCCGCGAAGGTGCGCCAGGGACTGGACAGCCTGGACTGGCTCGGCCGGCGCGAGATCCTTCGCGCCCTCATCCGGCGAATCGAGGTCGACCACGACAGCGTCGAGGTGATCTTCCGCGTCCCCCCAACGCCCACCAGCGTTTCACCACACAGCTGCCGAGCGGCAGACGCGCAAGCGTCTTGGCAACATTGTACGGGCGGTGGTCGAACGCACCATCGCGTGGCTGAACCGCTGCCGTCGACTGGCCAAGGATTGGGAGAACCTCAACTGCAAGGCGCTCGCCTTCCTCCGCCTTGCCTCGATCCGCCTCATGCTGCGAAGGCTTTGCAATCCCGCATGATGTTCCCGGACAGACTCTTAGGCCTGAGTCTTACCCACATTTCACTTGGCTGGGGTGATGGTCTGAGCGAGTTCGTAGCCCTCGACGAGGGTCATCAGAACGGACCAGCCCTTCCACAGTGTTTGCCATCCAGGCTCGCCGTCGGACGTGCGGGCGAGGAAACCACCCAGCTGGGCGACCCCGCGCAGAAAGGCTCGGTTGGTCTCAAAGCATTCGGCCGGCCTGTGAAGCTTGGCCGCGAGGACCTTGAGGGCCGCCACCGGCGCGTCCGCCGGGGCGGTGCTGTCGTGCCGGGCGGCATCCCGCAGCGTCAGGAGGCGGACGGCGACGATCGCCAGAGCCCCGAGC
>DASRTX010000603.1:0-4646 GCA_035655715.1 Myxococcales bacterium
CTTCCGGCGACGCGCGCTGCGCAGCGGGATGTACCGTTTCCGCTCTGGGGTTGGCGCCCGCAGGACCCGCGGACTTGCCGGCGGAGCACGAAATGCCTAGCGAAACGGCCAACACGACCGCTTTCTTCATCGTTCTTCCTCCTTCGCGTGTTTGCGCCGTCCGGAACCAAGTCGAACGGACTGCAGCCATCCTGAGCGGCGTGCGGTCACAGGACGAGCGATAGAGTTAGCGCGCGGCGCTGGCGCGACGGGATGCAGAATTGGGGCGGATGGATTCGAACCATCATAGCGGGATTCAAAGTCCCGCGTCCTGCCTTTAGACGACGCCCCAGAAGCGGTCCGGACCCCTCTTGTAGCGCCGCTTCCCGGGCGGTCAAAGAGGGAAACGCGTCCGGGAGGTGACAGTTGGTTCAGCCCGCTGAACCCAACCTCCCGGCGCCAACTGACCGATGGCGGTGCCAGCGGCGATCCGCCACCATGGCGGCGATGATGCAGAGCGAAGACGGACAGGCCATGGTGGAGGCGGCGTTGGTGCTGCCGGCGGCGGTGTTCCTGATCCTGCTCACGCTCCAGCTCACGCAGCTGCAGCGGGCGCGCATCCTCGCCGACTACGCGGCCTTCGCGGCGGCGCGGACGGGCATCGTCTTCAGCGGGGATCCCGCGAAGATGCAGGAGGCGGCCACGGTGGCGGTGCTGCCCGGCTTCGGCCGGACCGACAGCATCGAGGCCATCGGCGCCACGCTGCTGCGCTTCAAGGCGGAGGACGCGGCGCTGCGGCCGCTTGGGCTCGAGCAGTTGCGCGTCTTCGTGCACAACCCCGTCGCACCCGACTTCGCTGCCTTCGGCCAGCACCTCGCCGGCCAGGAGATCGACTTCGACGACGTCCGGCCGGCGACTGCGGAGGCGGCGCTCTTGTCGCTGCAGATCCGCTATCTCTACGAGCTGCGCGTTCCCTTCGCCAACAAGCTCTTGCAGACGCTCTGGATCGCCTCCAAGGCCTTCCGCGGCGGCGCGGCTCGCGTCGACGACGGAACGCCGGAAGGCGTCCCGCTCGGGGCGCTGGCAGCGGCGGGACGCGCCGGGCGCTTCTACCTCCCGGTCGAGGCCTTCTACACCATGCGGATGCAGTCGAACCCGTTCCTCAGATGGGCGCGTCCATGATCGGAAGGCTCCACAACCTCCAGCGATCCGAGGAAGGGCAAGCGCTGGTGCTCGCCGCCATCTTCGGGCTGGTCTTGATGATCTGCGTGCTGGGCACCGTCAACCTGGGCCGCACCGTCTACGAGAAGATCCAGCTCCAGGCAGCCGCCGATTCGGCGGCCTATTCGCAGGCTGCCGTCGAGGCGCGGGTGCTCAACTTCACCGCCTATACCAACCGCGCCATGGTGGTGCACTACGCGTCGCTGATGGCGGCCACCTCGTACCTCGCCTACGTTCATTTCGAGTGGCCGCTGCTCAAGGCGCTGTTCGAGGTCTTCGGAAAGCTGCCCTACGTCGGCCCGGCGTTCGCCGCGATGGAACAGGCGGTGCAGGCCGTCATCGGTTTTCTCGACGCCGCGGTCTTCGCGCTCGCGCCGCTGCTCAGCGCTGCCAACATCGCGCTCTATGGCCTTCAGGAAGGAGCCTGGTGGAGCGTCTACGGGCGCCTCGCCTCGCTGCCGCCGGAGGCGCATTCGGGAGACTCCGCCGCGCGCCCCTACCAGCCCATCTGGCCGGAGCTGATCCCGCTCGCCAACCAGGCCGTCTTCGCCCAGACCCGCGGCCATCTCACCATGCCGCAGAACACCGACGAGACGGTCCGGATCCTGCTCGACGAGCCGTCGGACGCGGTGCGGGAAGCGCGGCTCTACATGCTGGAGATCGCCAACTCGGCGCGACAGCCATGGGTGGCGTACGGCGATGGCCATCCCGACCCGTCGCCGTCGCCCGCCGCGCGCCATTTCCGCTGGCCCCTGGTTCCCGGGCATCTCTGGTACGGCAACCGCGCGCGGACGGAGTTGGGCGCAAGCCGCGGTGGGGCGGCGCAGATCTGGAGCGGGCAGCAGAACGCGCTCGGCTACGATTTCGACGCGTTCGGGCTGCACTTCAGCGGGAGCATCCCCTTCTTCACCTTCGTCGCGGTGGACCAGCTTGCGGCAACCGCGCCCCCGTTCAAGTCGTCCTGGTTCGGCGGATTCGGAGCCGGGACGGTGCTCAAAGAGGCCCTGTTCACGTTCTTCCCGGGGATCGACGCGTGGAACGCGGCGCTGACGACCTGGGCCGCGCAGAGCGCGCCGCAAGGAGCGGTGGACAAGCGCCTGTTCGTGCTCTCGCCCTATGTCCACTTCGCTGCGCGGGCCAGCAATGTCCCCGGGCGCGGGCTGTCCGGCGCGCTGGGAAACTTCGGGCAGCCCGACGTGCTGGTCGGCCTGGCCAAAGAGGGCCGCGACATGAACGCGGAGCCCGGGGCGGGCGGCAGATTTTCCTGGAACGGCAAATCCGCCGGCAGCGCAGCCGCCGACTTGGCCTATACCGACCGGGATTGGCCACGGCTCGCCGGCATGCCGCGCAATTTGCAGCTGCTGCATCGGGGGCTCAATGCCTTCGCCGCGGCGCAGGTCTATTACCACCGGCCAGGCGAGTGGAAAGAGCAGCCCAACTTCTTCAACCCGCTCTGGGGCGCACGGCTCATTCCGGTCCTGGAGTCGAACGCCGCGGCGAAGCTGGGCTTCACCTCGGTGCCGCTGCTCCGGCAGTGGCTCCTGCACTGATGGCCTGGCGAGGCGCGGAGGACGGATCGGCCCTGGTCGAGGCGGCCATCGTCTTTCCCTGCCTGGTCCTGCTGCTCTATTGGTCGGCTGCCCTCACCGACGTGCTGGTGCTCAAGCTCAAGGCCGCCGAGGCCGTGCGTTACGCGCTCTGGGAAACGATCGTCTTCAAATCACCGTCGCAGATCGAAGCCGAGATCCAGAAGCGATACGCGGACCTCCGCTCTGCGCGCGACGTCGCGTCGGAAGCAACGGGACTCTTGCTGGTTCCGCGGTCCCGCGATCTGACCTGGCGAGCCGCGCTGGACACGAGCGGCAAGGTCGCGATCGGCGGCGAGCTCCGCATCCCGGCGGGGGCCGGCACCGTGGGTGAGGCCCTTCAATTCGTCACCGACACGCTCGCGGGCTCGGTCGACGCCGAGCTCGAGCGCGAGCGCTTCAATGTGCGCGGCAAGGCATCCGCACGGGTGAGCGCGGCGCGCGGCGCCCTCTCCTCTTCTCGCCTCCTCGCCGGTGGTGACCTGCCCGGCTTGCGCGGCGGCAATGACCTCGGCCGTCCTGTGGCGCTGGACGCGCTCGTGCTGCAAGCGCCGCTTCCCGGCGACCGCCCCATGCAGCTGGTCTTCGACGCGTGGAAGGCCTGGCCCAAACCGGCCGTATATACGGTCAATGGCGCGCCTTCCGATCCCGCCACCTCGCCCATGCTCACCTATCCTGAGGTGGAACGGCAGGTCAGCGCCCAGGTGGAGAAGATCGCCTTCTTCGGCCTCGACCGGCAGGCCTGGTTCAATCGCCTCCGCTCCGCCGGGAACACCGTCTCGGGCGCGCTGGGACCACTCGCCGGCGGCGTCCTGCCCGACGTGTTTTCCACCTCGCGGATGGACGGCCCGGACCGGGGGCCCATCACCATCCTTCCGCCGGAGCGACCCGACGTCCCCTGGGCGCCGCACCAGTGCGAGGTCATGGGCCGCCTCGAGGAGTGCGCGACGCAGCGGCTCGGCGATCTGCGCACCGCGGGGGCTGGTCCCGCATTCCTCGACGACACCGCCTCGCTGGGAGGACGAGTGGACCGCACGCGGTACACGCTGCCGTATCGCATCAACACCCAGGAATGGTCGGAATCCGGTGGCACCAACTCGGGCGACGGCACCGGCACGGAGCCCCGACTCTCCGCTCCTCCGACGAAGCTGACCGCGGGCAATGCCCACGTGGACACGTGGAAATGCCGCGGACACTTCTTCGCCGGCTCGCAGCGGGCCCAGGAAGGTGATCCCGACAAGCGCTACGCGCGGAGCTGCTCCCGATGAGGCGCGTCGCGCGGTGGCTGCTCGCCTGCGCCTTTGCTTGTGTGGCGCTGGTCGGGGGCTCGTGGAGCGGCGACGCATTCGCCGGCGCCGCTGCCGCTGCATCGCCGGTTCGCCAGCGCCCCGCATATGGCGGCGCCATCCAAGGCGGCGAGATCCCCATCGGCGATGCCCTCGAGGTCAACGGCCAGCCGATGCAGCTCTCCATCTTCTACACTGCGGACCCGCCGACGGACGTCATTCGATTTTACGCGCTGGCCTTCCAGGCCCGCGGTGTGCTGCCCGTCCTTTCCGGCGGTCCGGGGCCGGCCGCCGTCTCCGTTCTCGATCCAAAGACGGGCCTCCAGCACTTCGTCAGCGCGATTCCCCAGCCCGGCGCGCAGACCCTGGTGCTGGTGGGCGTCACCAACCCGCGCCGGCCGCCCCGCTTCACCCGAGGCGCGCAGGAAGCGGGCTTCCCGGTCCCGATCGAGAACCGCGCATTTCTCGGCTATCGCGCAGCCGATGCGGCCACCGAGTCGGAGACCGCCCAGTTCATTTCGTCGCTGCCCCCTGCCGACGTGCTGGCGTTCTATCGATCCGCGCTGGCCGCGCA
>DASRTX010000604.1:0-8725 GCA_035655715.1 Myxococcales bacterium
ACCGACCCGGCCAACGAGGCCTCGATGGCCGTGCTGCGCAAGGCGGGAATGCGGGACGCGGGCCTCACCACCGGACCGTACGGCAGCTCCGACCGGAAGTTCCTGCTCACCCGATCGGAGTGGCTGGCAACGGCGCGGTGACCTCAGAACGAGAGGTTGGTCTCGTCGGTGAAGCCCATCCTGCCGTCGGCGAGCTTCACGCGGCTCAGGCCGAAGCCCTGGCTGGTGGACGCCGCGCACACCTGCGAGCGCGGGCTGAGCGTCGCGATGGGCGCCAGGGAGGTGTCCGGGGTGGCGTAGACGTCCGCGCCCTGGATGGCGACCGCGGGAACGAGGGGAGAGCAGGCCTGTGCGTCGAGTTTCTGCGCGGGAGCGGCCGCGGTCGAGCTTGCGGTTGTGCTGGCGCAGGCGGTTGCGAGAGCGAGCGTGACTGCGAGAACGAGTTTCATCTTCAATCCTCCGTACGTGTGTTTGTGTTAGCCCGCCGTACGGACGGGTCGCCACGGTATTTTGCTCACCTGGCTGCTCGCGGAGCGCTTCAGGCTGTTGCCGACCGGACGTTTGCCGTTCGAGCGAGTCAGACCTAAATCACTTCGGCCATGGCTCCGAAACACGGTTCCCTCGCCCTCGTTGCAGAACCAGATCCTGCCGCGGAAGCGCTTGCTATCCTGCCGCGGCGCGTCAGCGCTCTCGACCAGCTGACGCGGCGCGTTGTCGGCGATGGTCTCGTCAATGCCTTGCGCGCGCGCGCCGAGGTTCTTTCCACCTTGGACGAGGGATATGGCGAGCTGCCAGCCTCGCGCCCGGTCGAGGACGCCCTTCCCGCCAGGATCATCCCCTCGGTGGCGGCGGGATCGTTCGACGATCGGACCCTGGCGGAGATCGATCACGACGGCTTCGCCTTCGCCCAGAGCCCGATCGATGCGCCCTTCTTCGATCGCCGCGCGCGGCGGGCCCCGCGCCAGCAAAATCTATTGGACGTGGCGCTGGTGGATGGTCGCGTCTGCATTCGCAAGCGCTACCGGGGGCTCCGCCTGGGTGCGCGACGCTGGGGCGATCAGCCCGTCCCCTTGCGCCAACGGCTGCACCTCGCGCTCTGGAACTCGCTGGGATTGTTCCTCTACAGCGAAGCCGCAGCGCTGCTCCGGCTCCGCGATCTGCCCTTCGTGCCCAAGCTGCGCCGCATCGACCTGGCCGACCGCGCCATCTACGTGGACTACCTGCAGGGCGAGAACCTGCGCTCCATCGCCGCGCGCAGCGGCGCCGCCGTCCACGACACGGATCTCAAGATGGCGCAGCTGAACGGCATGTCGGGGCGCGATCTCGATCGGCGCGAGGTGGCCCTGCTGGACGCCGTCGGCGACGGCGATTTCCGCTCCGAGATCGCCTCGATGGCGCGGGAGATCAACGCCCGCGGAGTGGCGCCCCTGGACATCAAGCTGGGGAACTTCATCCGCGGCGCGATCACCGGCCGGCTCTACTGGATCGACTTCGAGCTCTCACGCCTCTCCTCCCAGCCGCGCTGGGAGATGGATCTCGCCGCCCAGCACGAGACCCTGGAACGCCTCTTCGGCATCGCCAGGGCCTGAGAACGCTACGCGTGCGGGTCCAGGGGGAGACGCGAGTCGCCCCCTGGTACCCGGCCCATCAAGGAAAACTCTTGAAGAGGTCCGCGAGGTCGGTGGCGTTGGCGGCGTCGCCGAGGAACGGCGTCACCCCGAAGATCTCCTGCACGCTGCGCAGCATCGAGCTGTGCGTGTAGGTGACGTTGTTCGTGTACCCGGGCTTCGCCAGCGGCGAGAGAGCGATGAAGCCGATGGGCACGTTGGAGCCGGCGCTCTCGTCGAAGGTGACGAAGAGCGCGCCGCCCTCCTTGTACGCCTTGGAGCCGAGGATCTTGGGGACCTCGCGCGCAAGCCACGCGTCGCTCGTGCCCACCGAGCAGTCGTGCATGTCGTTGCACAGGTTCGGCGTGATGAAGTTGTACTGCGCCACCGTGTTGGCCTCCAGATCGTTGGTCAGCTCCGAGTACGGGCGCACGTGCGAGATGCAATTGGCCGAGCTCGAGCTGCCGCCGTTGGTCACGTCGGTGAAGTAGACCATCGGGTTGTGCTTGGGCGCGTATTGGTTCACGTAGTCGAGCGGGCAGTCGGCGCCGGAGATGTCCTCCTGGTACGCCTTCCAGGTCACGCCCGCGTTCTGCAACAGGGTGGTCAGGTGCTGGGTGCTGTTGAGCCGGTGCACCGAAGGCGTGGCGTCGTCGGTCACGCCCAGGTTGCTGCCCGCCTCCATCCAGATGTAGTTCGGCAGGCTGGGGTGCAGGTTCGGCACGTTCATGTACTTCTCCGCGTGCGCGCCCTGCGCCAGCAGCGTCCCGTTGATGTACGGAGCGGAGGCGCTGCCCTTGACCGAGGCCCAGTCGTGGTTCTCGAAGACGATCACGAAGACGTTCTTGATGTGATTGCTCACCGTGACCTGCAACGGGCTCGAGGCGGTGACGGCGCCCGCGCCGTCGGTGGCGCGGATGGTGAGCGCGTGAGCGCCGTTCGCCGCGGAGAAGGTGTTCCAGGTGGCGACGAAGGGAGCCGCGGTGACGGTGGCGATGGAGGCGCCGTCGAGCTGGAACTCCGTCTGGGTCGTCCCTGCCGGAACCTGGGCGGTCAGCGCCACGGGGCCCGCCACCACCGCGCCAGAGGTCAGGCCGGCGAGCGAGGGCGTGTTGGAGGCGGGAGGAGGAGGAGGATCGACAGGGGTGCCGCCGGCGTCCGGACCGTCCGGCGTGCCGGAGACCGGGTCCACCGGAGTCGGTGTGCTCGTGTCGGGGGAAGTGTGGGCGCTGGAACCACCACATTGGACGGCGAAAGACGCCGCGAGCGCGACCAAGACGCGCAGGGCAGGGTTCTGGAAGTGCGAGCGAAGATGCACGAGCTGCTCCTGGGTTTGAGGTGTCGTCTGCGAAACAGGAGGCGGGGGGTCGATATTCGCCGGCAGACAAGAAAGGCGGGGCAGGACGCCGGCGCCACGGGACGGTCTGCCGCCCCAGCGGCCGCCGGTTCACCGCGTGCAAGACCTCACCGAGGCGCCGGGAATACGAAGGAGGTGGAGGATGCCGATGGATGCGAATGCTCACGCCGCACTGGCCCCGCCTTCAAGCCTCTGGACGCACCTCGTCTCGCTCTTCCGGCGCGCCGGAGAGGTGGCCATCGCCACTGGCCAGCCGCCCGCGCTCTCCACACCGCAATTGGCCGCGGTGCCGGATGCCGCACTCGGCGGCGATTTCACGGTCGAGGAGATCGAGCGCGCGCACATCCTCCGCGTGCTGGCCCGGGCCCCGACCCGCAAGCAGGCGGCCGTGATCCTGGGGCTGGACGCCTCCACGCTCTGGCGGAAGCGCAAAGCCTATGGAATGTGAGCGTCCGGTTCCGGGAATGCATTCGTGAACGCCACCGGGCGCGGTTCCAAAATGCGAGCCGTGCGGTTTGAAGCAAATGGGGCTAGCCCGCGTTCACTATTCCATGGGGCGCGCTCTCCTCCTCTGGGATCTCTCGTTCGGCAGCGCCGCGGAGTCGCAATTGACCACCGCGGGCGTGCGCGTCCATGCCCTGCAACTCCTGGCCGGCGCCGGCCTGCCCCCCCACGCCCACGAGCGGCCCACCATCGCCCTGGTCCTCGAAGGAACCCTGACCACCACCACCGCGGGACGCACCTTCGTCAATCCCGCCAACACGCTGATCGCCAAGCCGGCCGGGCTGCGCCATTCCAACCGCGTCGGTCACGCGCCCACTTCGCTCATCGCCATCGAGCCCGAGCTCCCGGAGGGCGAGAGCATGCTGCCCTCCTGCGTGAACGCCTTGCATACCCTCTCGCACGGCTGGGATGCCCGCGCCGCCTGGCTCGCGCAGTCCATCCAGCGCGAGCTCTCGCAACCGGACGACCTCACGCCGCTGGCGGTGGCCGGCGCCGCCTGGGAGATCCTCGCCATCGTCGCGCGCTTCGCGACCGCCGCGCGCATGCCGCCGCCGCAATCGCTGCGGCGGGTGCTGGAGATCGTGCACGCCCGCTTCACCGAGCCGCTGGGCCTTGGGGACGTGGCGCGCGAGGCGGGGCTGCACCCCGTGTACCTGGCCCGTGCCTTCCGGACGCATGTCGGTACCAGCCTGGGCGCCTACGTCCGCAAGCTGCGCGTCGAGCAGGCGGCGGTGAAGCTGCGTTCCTCGCCCGGGAGCATCGCCGACATCGCCGCCGAGGTGGGCTTCGCCGACCAGAGCCACCTAACCCGGGTCTTCAGCGCCACCACCGGGATGACGCCGGCGCGTTACCGGCGCGAGCACCGCGCCGCCCGCGCCTCCTGATCCGCAAGTTCGGGGCGTGCAAAGCGCCGGTTCGGCAGGTGCAAGATCGAAACGTGGGCCTTGGCCAAGCTGCGCGGCGTGCAGGGCATCGACCTGCATTTCTCCGCCGTCGACACAAGGAGCCCACCATGACATCGCACTTTGCGGCTGCGGGACTGGTTGCCGTCGCGCTGCTCGCCTCCGGCCCGGGCACCGCCCAGACCGCGACCGAGCAGCCGGCACCGGCTGCCACGCCCAGCGACCAGGCCGTTTCACGAGACACCGCGCCCGCCGCGGCCACCGGCCCGAAGAAGGAAGCCACCGAGGAGATCGTGGTCACCGGATCGCGCATCCGCCGCAAGGACCTCACCACTCCGGCGCCGGTGACGGTGATCAGCCGGGAGCAGGTCACCGCCAGCGGCAAGGTCTCCATCGGCGAGTTCCTCCAGAGCCTCCCCGAGCAGGGCAACGCCATCAACACGCAAGTCAACAACGGCGGCGACGGCGCCACCCGCATCAGCCTCCGCGGCCTGGGCTCCGCGCGAACGCTGGTGCTGCTCAACGGCCGGCGCATGGTTCCGGGCGGCACCGGTGCGGACGCCTCTGTCGACCTCAACTCCATCCCCACCGCCTCGGTGGAGCGCATCGAGGTGCTCAAGGACGGGGCGTCCGCCGTCTACGGGTCCGACGCCATCGCCGGCGTGGTGAACGTCGTCACCCGACGTGGTCTCAAGGGCACCGAGGCCTCGGCGTACGGCGGCGTCTCCCAGCACGGCGACGGCCAGACCTACGATCTCAACGTCACCACGGGCCAGAGCGGCGAGACCGGCAACGTGATCTTCAGCGCGGGCTACTACAAGCAGCAGACGTCCTGGGCCGCGGACCGCGACTTCTCGAAGTACCAGATCTTCTTCGACCCGAAAGCGCCCGCGGGCAAGGGCGAGCTCCTGGTGGGCTCGGGGACCATCCCCGCGGGCCGCGTCGTGCTCAGCGCCGCCGACCGCGCCTGCCTCGCCACCGATCCGCGCACCGGCAACTGCACCAGCCGCGGCGACCTGATCGACAACGGCAATACCGCCTGGTCCACGCTGGTCACCCGCTTCGGCAAGGCGAGCCAGGGCGTCACCGCCTTCATGCCTTGCGTGCCCGGCGACACCAACCCCGAGTGCACCGACATCGGCAACGGCCAGCGCTGGCGGCCGTACAACGGCGATGGCATTCCCGCCGATCCCAACTCGCCGGGAGACCAGTACAACTTCCAGCCGCAGAACTACAACGTCACGCCGGCGCAGCGCATCTCGCTCTACAGCATGGGCGACGTCAACATGGGCGGCAGCGCGCGCGGCTACTACGAGGCGTCGTTCGTCAACCGGCAGTCCGAGCAGAAGCTGGCCGCCGAGCCCCTCATCACCGGATCGTCCGGCGAGAGCATCCTCATCTCCAAGGACAACCTCTACAATCCCTTCGGCCGCGACATCACCGACGTGCGGCGGCGGCTCCTCGAGTTCGGCAACCGCATCACCAATCAGGACATCACCACCTTCCGCGTGGTGGGCGGGCTCGACGGCACCATGCCGGAGGAGTTCGGACCGCTGCACGGCTGGTTCTGGGACATCTCGATGAACTTCGGCCGGACGCAGGAGGCGGGAACCAAGGAGGGCAACATCTATCTCACCCAGCTCACCAACGCCCTGGGGCCCAGCATGCGCGATCCAACGACCGGCGTGCCCCTCTGCGTGTCGCAGCCGGGCGTCGCCTCCACCGCCATCGCCAACTGCGTGCCGCTCGATCTCTTCCACGGCGCTACCTACACACAGTCCACCGGCGCGGTGGCCAACGGCAGCATCACGCCCGACCAGGTCACGCCGCTCACCTTCACCGGCGCCGACACCGGCATCAACCAGATGACCGCCGTGCAGGTGAACACCTCGGGCGAGCTGTTCCAGCTCTTCGCCGACCGCCCGGTAGGCCTGGCCCTGGGCTACGAATACCGGCTGCTCTACGGCTCCGCCGTCCCGGATCCGATCACGGTGGCCGGGCTGACGTCGGGCACCAAGGGCCTCATCACCAAGGGCGGCTACCACGCCAACGAGGGATACGCGGAGCTCTCCATCCCCGTCGTCAGCAACCTGCCTCTGGCCGAGAGCATCGAGGCCACCGCGGCGGCGCGCATCTTCAACTACTCCACCTTCGGCACCGACTGGACCTACAAGCTGGGCGGCCGCTGGCGTCCCATCCGCGACGTCACCATGCGCGGAACCTACTCCACCGCCTTCCGCGCCCCCTCCGTCGGCGAGCTGTACGGCGGGCAGACCGACAACTTCGCCGCGGTCAACGACCCCTGCAAGGGCGGCACGCCGGGGTCGGCGAAGTTCATCGACCCGAACTCGGCGCTCGGCCAGAGCTGCGGGGTGGCGGCCAACAACCTCGACGATCAGACGCAGCTCAAGTCGCGGATCGGCGGCAACCCCGCGCTGACGCCGGAGACCGCCAAGGTCTTCACCGTGGGCGCGGTGCTGGAGCCGAGCATGCTGCGCGGCTTCTCCATCACCGTCGACTATTACAACTTCAACGTGAACAACAGCATCTCCACCGTCGGCGAGGCGGTCATCCTCTCCAGCTGCTATCCCAACCAGGGCTCGGTGGCGCCGCGCTACTGCGACCTGGTGCAGCGCGATCCCACCAACCACCGCATCTCGCAGATCTTCAACCTCAACTCCAACGTGGGCGGGTTCCTCACCGACGGGGTCGATCTGGCGCTGCGCTACGGCCTGCCTACCTCCTACGGCCGCTTCGGCTTCGTCTTCGACGGCACCTGGCTGCACAAGTTCGACGTCACGCAGGCTGACGGATCGGTGCTGCACGGCCGCGGCGTCTACGATCTGGCTCCCGCCGGATTCGGCGGAGCGGTGGGAAACGGCGGCGTCTTCCCGGCCTTCAAGGCGGTCGGCGGCGTCACCTATGGACGAGGGGGACTGAACGTCGGCTTGAACGAGCGCTTCATCGGCAGCTACTGGGAGTGCGCGGGGGACTCGGGCTTGATGGATGGCTCGGGGCTCTGCAACGGCTCGCAGGGCGGGCACGCCGATCTGTCGCGCAAGGTGGACCCGTACTTCCAGACCGACCTCTACGCCTCGTACGCGCTGAACAGCGGGCTGGGCAAGACGACGCTGGCGCTGGGCCTCAACAACGCGCTCAACGCCTCGCCGCCGCGGGTCTACAACGCCTTCACGCCCACCTCGGATCCCACCGCCTACGACTTCCTCGGCCGCTTCTTCTGGGGGCGCGTGACGCAGGCATTCTGATCGCGCGCGCGGGCCGCGGGGCGGAGCGAGCAGCCGCCCCGCGGCTCACGGTGTGCGCCGCGCGCCGGCCTGCTGCGACTGCGGCTCGCGCAGCTCGTCGAAGGCCGCGGAAAGGTCGGCTGCCAGCTCGCGCAGCTCGCGCTCGCGCTGGTGCTCCCGCGGCCACACCAGCCGGAACTGGTCGGTGCGCAGCTCCACCTCCGGGAAGAGCTGCACCAGCCGCCCGGACTCCAGATGACGGCGGATGAAGGCGATGGGCATCACCGCCACTCCCGCCTCGCAGAGCAGGCGGACGGCGATGGCGCCCACCGTTCCCAGCCGCTCGATGCGCGAGAAGGCCCACACCGCCGAGGGAGGCTGCGCGTCGCTGAAGTAGCGGAAGAGCGGCAGCTCGGCGCGGACGTCGAGCAGCACGTGGTTCCTGGCGTCGGGCGCCGCCAGCAGCGGGTTGCGGCGGATGAGCGCGGGCGCTGCCACCAGGGCGAAGCGCGCCTCGTGGAGCGCAATGTGCTGGAAGACCGCGTCGCTGATCCGCGCGCTGGTGACGGCGGCGTCGAGCGTCCCTTCGCGCACGCCGCGCAAGAGGTCCGGGCTGTCGCCGAAGACCAGGTGCAGCGACCGCTCGGGCCGCGAGAGCCGCAGCCGCGAGAGGGAGGGAACCAGCCACTGCAACCCCACCTCGTAGAGCGTGCCGATGGTCAGCTCGTAGGGCTCCGGGCTGCTCTCGTCGCGCGCCAGCGTCATGCAGCGGACCGCGTCGTCCAGCGTGCGCCGCGCCTGCGGCAAGAGCCGCTGCCCCGCCTGGGTCAGCTCCACGCGCCGGTGCTGGCGCCGAAATAGCTTCGCGCCCAGCGCGTCCTCCAGCTGACGGATGCGCGCGGTGAAGGCGGGCGGGGACAGCGCCACGTCCCGGGCAGCCGCGGCGAAGCTGAGCCTGCGCGCGGCGGCGTCGAAGCAGCGGAGCGAGTCCAGGTCCGGCAGCACCATCCGCGGCCTCCTCCGGGCGGGCACGGGGCCGCGCCCTTCTACGCACGACGCCCCAGACTTCCCGGGATTTCCCTGCCGGGGCGTTGGTGCAGCGGATGGCGG
>DASRTX010000605.1:0-9747 GCA_035655715.1 Myxococcales bacterium
CGGTTGACGTCGGCGCCGCTGCCGCCGTTGATCCAGTCGTCGGCAGCTCCGGTGTAGGCGTTCAGACCTTGCTGCAGCGTGACGACGGACCCCGGCGGCACGACGGTATAGGTGACGGTGAGCTTGGGCCGGTACTGCGGGAAGTTGGTCACGTTCGTGGAGTTGAAGTCCTTGTAGGTGAATTCGCCGCTGCTCGACACCTGTTGGATGAGCCAGCCGAAGTTCTGGGACGCGCCGCTCGCGAAGGCACGCACGCCGGTGGTCACGTCGACGTTGAGCCAGCAGATCTCGTGGCCGATGCCGTCGGCGCAATTGTTCGCCGCGGAGTCGGGCGCCGAGCCCTGGCCGTCGGCGGTGGCCAGGACATCCGTGCCGGGGCCCTGCGCGCCAGGCGTGCTCCAGGGCGTCCCGGTGCCCGTCGTATTCCAGGTCGCACCCATCTCGGTCCAACTCTTCAGCAGCCGCGACGCCTTGAAGACGGCGTCGGGGCCAAAGGCCTTGTAGAGCGAGAGCGTGGCGGAGTTGATGGTGGCGCCGTTGGGCACCGGGCCGCCCTCGGACTGGAAGATGGAGAAACGGAAGAGGCCGTAGTCGCTGGTCGAGCGCATGTCCACTTCGACGCTGGAGCCCCGGTTGACGTCGGCGCCGCTGCCGCCGTTGATCCAGTCGTCGGCGGCTCCGGCGTAGGCGTTCAGGCCTTGCTGCAACGTCGCGGTCGCGCTTCCGGAAGGCGGCGGCGGAGGCGCGACGGTATAGGTGACGGTGAGCTTGGGCCGGTACTGCGGGAAGTTGGTGTTTTCCTTCGAGTTGAAGTCCTTGTAGGTGAATTCGCCGCTGCTCGACACCTGTTGGATGAGCCAACCGAAGTTCTGCGACGCGCCGCTCCCGAAGGCGCGCACGCCCGTCGTGACGTCGATGTTCAGCCAGCAAGGCGGGTGGCCGATGCCGTCGGCGCAGTTGTTCGCCGCGGAGTCGGGCGCCGAGCCTTGGCCGTCGGCGGTCCCGAGGACGTCGGTACCGGCGCCTTGTGCTCCGGGCGTGCTCCAGGACGCCCCGGTGCCGGTGGAGTTCCACGTCGCGCCCATCTCGGTCCAGCTCTTGAGGAGCCGAGACGCCTTGAAGACCGCGTCCGGACCGAACGCCTTGTAGAGCGAAAGCGTGGCGGAGTTGATGTTGGCGCCGTTGGGAACCGGGCCGCCTTCCGACTGGAAGATGGAGAAGCGGAAGAGGCCGTAGTCGCTGGTCGCCCGCATGTCGACCTCGACGCTGGAGCCTCGATTGATGGTGGCGCCACTGCCTCCGTTGATCCAGTCGTCGGCGGCTCCGGTGTACGTGTTCAGGCCTTGCTGCAGCGTCACCGTCGTCTGCGCGACCGCGCCGGTCGTGACGAGGAACGAAGCAACCGAGAGTGCGATCATGCGCCTGGGCATCAGCATTGACGGCTCCTGGCGGAACGATTGTGAATGGTTCGATTCGGCGGCCGTTCCGTCCGCTGGCAACGTAAGCAGCGCCCGTACGGGTGGCACGCGACGCACGGCATTCCGGCCGTCGAACCGCAATGAGCGCCCGCAGGCTTTGCCTGGGGGGCAAAACCAGGGCAGGCGATTCGAGGGGCGCTAAATCGCTGCTCGCATTCAATTGCAATAATACACCGCGATTGCGCGTCCCCGCTCGGGCCCGGAGCCAGGAGCAGATACCCGGATAGGGTGCTGCAGAACGAGCGAGCGTGCGTCCGCTGGGATGGTCGCCATGCGGTCGACGCCGGTGCGCAGCGGCGGGAAGCCGCGTTCGTCGCGTCGGAATCTGCGGCTCCAGATCGAGAACGGCGATGACACGCGTCATGCGCGTTCAGCGCGCAGACTCTCGCCCGCCATTGGCACGTACCGTGAATCACCTATCAGAGGCTGGCGGGGAGGGATACATGCGAGTGCGGGCGGCGGTGATCGCTGGGGCCATTCCCGGCGGCCGGCTCGTCGTCTTCGGGAGCCAGGTCGTCACCAAGGACGGGATCGGGAACCGGCACGGCACGCTGGCGTGGACCGACGCGACCGGGAAGGTGGAGAGCGCGCTCGAAGTCCCACAGGCGGACGAGATCTTCGGCATGGCCCTGCCCGCCTCCTCAGGCGCCATCGCGCTGGTACACGCAAGGAACGGGAGGCTAGCTTCTCCTGCTCGACGCCGACGGCGCGCAGCGGTCGCTCGTCTCCATGGGGCCCTCGGTCGCGGTCTACGGCGTGGCGTTTGCGCCGAACGGTGACGTGGTCGCCTGCGGCTCGGATCCGAACCCGTTCATCGCGCGCTGGACGCCGGATGGGACGCTCCTCTGGGACGACGCTCGGACCCGGCCGGGAACGCCTACGTTGTGGGCTCGTTCCCTGCGGATGCTTTCGCCTTCCACACCCAGGGATTCGTCGCCAAGGTGGATCGCGGCGGCGCGTTGCAGTGAGACGATCCTAGAGCGCCACCAGCCTGCCGACGGCGACCTTCACGTCGTCGATCCGATACCGGGTTGCCCACGTCACCGGGTTCCCGCTCGGATCCTCGGGGTTGTCCCCAATGTTCTCGGGGATGCTCCGCGCCTTCAGGAAGACGAGCGGGATCACCGCGCCGCTGGGAAGGGCCTGGGCGGGATCGAAGGCGATGGCGATCTGGTACAGAGGCTGGTCCAGCGCCTGGGCCGGCCAGCTGCGGTCCTTCTGGAAGGCGCCCACGCTGAGCACGCGGCCTCCCTCCTTCACCCCGCCGACGATGGCGCCCACGTCGTTGGTGACGGGCTTTCCGTCCACGACGGAGAAGGCGCCGTGCTTGTTGGTGAGCTGGAACACCCCCAGATCGTTGATGTAGGACCCGTTCGCGAACCTGGCGAACTTCACCGTTCCGTCCGAACGCAGGTTGAAGGCGACGCCCCGGCCCTTTTTCCCGGCCGGCCCGACCAGGTTCAGCACGATGCGGGTGGCCGAGGAGGAGGAATCCCTCACCAGGCGCCAATCCGACCCGGAGGGATCTTCGTAGTCGAAACCCACCGCGCTGGGTGTGCCGGGTGCCGGAGCAGGCTTCGAGTTGCCGCCGCAGGCGGCGAGGAGGCCGAGGAACGCCACAGCGAGCGCCAGCCTGTAAATAGAGACGTGGGACATGGCATTCACCTCAGCGGCCATAGGCATTGTTGAAGGCCTCGACGACGACCTGGATGTCGGGATCCGCGATTGAAGTATGCGGGCCATAAAGAGCATACGGATTCAGGAAGTCTTTGAAATTGAAAGGCAGGTAGCAGAGCATCGCGTAATCCGCGAAGTCGAGGGCATCGAAGTCGCCGTCCCCGTTGCCGTCGGTCGCCAGCGCCCAGACGATGCCCTGCGCGAACCGCCGCGGGTCTTGCTTGCTGAAGGCCTGTACGCTCCAGAAGCCGTCGCCCTTGTCCGGAGCCCGGTAGAGGTCCCCGTCGAAGGTTCCCTGCGTCGGCGCGCTTCCACCGTTGCTGGTCCTCAGGCCGGGCACGCCCTGCGCCTTCCACTCGATCCCGGCGCTGGTCGCGTTCTCGACCTTGGCGTTCAAAGGCACCCACTGTCCCACTGGAACGATCATGTAATGCTCGAGGATGTCGACGCCCGACAGGACCGTCCCCGCGTCGAGCTGCCCCGGGGGAAAGGAGACGCGGACGGCGGCAGGCTGGCCCGCGGCGCCCCCGACGTTGATGGCCGCGAAGGCGTTGGCGACCGCGGCGGCCTCCGCCGACTGCGCACCGTAGAGCGCCTGGGCCGCCTTGATGCACCCTTCGCGGGCCAGGTCGTACCCCGTCTCGTCGGTGTAGTAGTCGGTCAGCGCCTTGTAGGCGATGGCGCCCGTCTTCGCGAGCCCGATGCCGCTCATTCCTTGCGGCAGGAAGGGGCTATACGCGTCGCTCGACGGATCTGCGGAGGCGCCTTGGGCGAGGAAGAACCAGGCCCGATTCATCGGACCGCTGCCCGGGTTGAAGGTGTCGAAGTACTGCTGGCCCACCATCCAGATGCCGTCGAACCAGGCGTCGGGAGACAACCCGTCGCGACTGGGCTTGTCCATCCAGAAGAAAGGCCGGTTGTCCATCCGCGTGCGCCCGAACTTCCAATCGACGGGCGCGTTGGGCAGGACGTCGGCAGGGTCGCCGGGCTGGCGCTGCGCGTACGCCTCTGCCAGCTGGGCGAGGAGCGCGCCATTGGATCGTTCCAGCTGGAAGCGCTCGTGCGAAAAGTTCGGGGTGAAGGCGACGGTCGCCTGGTACATCGCGACGCCCAGCTCGTGGGCGATGTTGGTGAGCTCCGACCCGCTGTGGGTGGGAATCACGCCGTTGACCCAGCCCCAGGCAGCGGGGTCGCCCCAGCCGACCTCGATCCACTCGGTGTCGGGGTTCCACATCGCCAGCCCGGCCATGTACTTCACGTTCGTCATGACCAGGATGCTGGTGTCGAGCCCGTCGTAGCTCTTGCGGCCGAAGAGCTTGTCGAGCAGGTCGTAGGTGGTGGTGACGGCGTGCATCGCCTCGCCGGCCGCGGTCTTGCCCTCGTCGGTGAAGGGGCTCTGACTGAAGTTCCGCTTCTGGTAATCGAGTCCGTTGCCCCAGACGTTGTCGAGACTGCCGGGGATCTCGCCGGCGGCGGAGAGGCCCACGTCCATGGTGAAGCTGCGGTACCAGGGAACGGTGCGGCCGTCAGGCGTCGTGACGACGTTGAAGATCTCCTGGCTGAGGATCCGGTTGCCCGCCGGAAATCCCGCCGTTTCGGTATAGAAGCTGCCGCCCGTGCCGCGCTGGAGGTCGAGCAGGCCATAGCCGTTGTTCACGGGATCGTAGGCGCTGGGGATGACGACGTCGCCGAGGAATTGGGTCCGCGCCAGGCCGACAGCGGGGATCCAGGCAGGAGCGGGGGGCGTCGTGGGCGCGGCGAGGCTGGAGTTGCGCTCCACTCGGATCGGCATTGCCACGCGTTCGGCGCGGGCCAGGTAGTCCGTCGCTGGGGGCAAGACGGCGCCGGAGGCGATGGGATCGTCTCCCTGGCCGCCGGACCACTTGCGCAGGATCACGCCGGAGTCGCCGTCCACCACCACGTGGAGCGTGACCATCCTGCCGTCGGGCCCGTTCAGCTTGCGGGTGACGTGATAGCCCCAGACGTGCGGCGCGGCTGCCCGGCCCACGGCCACGCTGAGCAGCGGGTCCGGCCTGGCCTGGCCCGTGGCCGCGTCCAGCCTGGGAACGACGCCGCCGATCAGGCGCGAGGGGAACACGACCTGCTCCACGGCGGGCGCCGAGGCATACGGCGCGGTCGGGGTGAGATCCCGATGGGCGATGGCGAGGGCCTGATCTGGCCCCAGGCGCGGTTGGGCGGAGGGCAGGCGGATGCCGGGCTCGAGGTGCTTCGCCGTCACCTCGATTGTCCGGCCCAGCCGCACCACGGCCATGGTGCCGTTCACCGCCGTTCCCTGGTGGGTCTGGACGAAACGGACCACCGTTTCACCCTGGGCATTGACGATTGAATTGAGGGCCTTGAAATCGTCCTGCGAGCCGAGGCCGAAGGGCTGGCCGAGCAGGAAGGCGCGGGCCTCCGGGATGCGGTCCGCGCCGGGGCCTGCGCGCGAGGCGGCCTGCGCCCCCAGGGAGGACAGCGCGGCGAGGAGCAGCGCGGTGCGGATGGAACGGTGCATTGAGGTTCTCATTGGGCGTTCCTACCGGAGGACGAGCTTCCCCACCGCGATCTGGATGGGGAGGAGATGGGACTTTGCAATCACCGAGGAGAAATCGGAATCGAATTGGTCCGGATTGGGGGGAATCTGACCGATGTCGGCGGGAATCATCCTCGCCTTCGAGACGGTGAGCGCGACCTCGGTCCCCGATCTCAGCCCGCCGGCAGCGTCGAAGTCGATGGCCACCTTGCAGAGCGGCACGGAGAGCGACTGGGAAGGCTGCCGCCGGTCCTTCTGGAAGATGCCCACGGACAACAGGGTTCCCTTTTGCAGCACGCCGCCCACCAGGAACACGTCGTCATAGGCGTCGGGCGGAAGATCCGAATTGCGGAGCTGGAAGATGCCCGTGTCCTGCACGTATCCAGAAGCGGTCGGCTTGGCGAAGCGGACGTGGCCGTCGGTCTTGAGATTGAAGCCCACGCCGCGGCCGCTCTCGCCGCCGGGCCCCACCAGGCTGAGGACGAGGTGGGTGGGCGTCGAGGACGGGTCCTTGATCAGGCGCCAGCCGGTGGTCGTGGGTGAAGTGTATTCGAGGGAGGCGGCCAGCGCCGGCGTGGGGACGGAGCTGGAATCGGGCGAGCCTCCGCAAGCGAAGGCGAGGCCGACCAGGAAAAGGACGCGGAAAATGGAGGGGCGCATGGGTCGCTCGCTCATCGGGCAAAGGCGTTGTTGAAGGCTTCCATCCAGAGCTGGACGGACACGTCGTCCACCGACCCGGCGCTCTCCGGATCGGGGAAGGGGCTGATCTCGTCGACGACGGGTTTCTTCAGATGCCAGACGAGGGCGAGCATCCCCGCGTCCAGCGCGTCCTGCTCGGAGTCGCCGTCCGCGTCCATGTGCGCCGTGTAGACCATGGTCGCGGCGAACTGCAGCGGGTCGACCTTGCTGAAGGCACGCACGCCGCACCAGACGGGCGCGACGACCGGCGCATGGAAGAGGCCCTGGTCGTCGAAGGAGCCGTTGCTGGCGGTGACGTTCAACGGGGTATCCAAGGGAGAGAAGAATCCCGGCCCGATCCCCGCCTTCCAGTTGACGGACGGATCGCTGGTGTTGGCGACGTTGACTTTCAACGCCAGGACCCCGCCGGCCGGGACCACGGGCGTCTTGCTGAAGACGCCGCTGAAGAACGAGTCCTCGGTGAGGACGGAGATCGGCGAATCGAGCGCGATCAGGTCGTCGGGGAAGGTGACGACGGGCGGCGCGGCCCTGCCGTGGGCGGGCCCGACGTTGATTGCGGCAAAAGCATTCTCGACCGCCGCGTATTCGGCGGAGGAAGCGCCGTACAGGGCGGCGGCGGCATTGAGGGCGCCGCTGCGGGCCTGGTGATAGTTGGTGGTGTTGGTGAACTGCTCAGTCACCGCCTTGTACCAGATGTGCGTGGCCTTATCGAGGCCAATCCCGTTCATTCCCCCCGGCAGATAGGGGCTGTAACTGTCGCTCGCGGGATTGCCGTCCGCGCCCGTGGAGAGGAAATAGAAGAAGCGGTTGCCGGCGCCGCTGGTGTAGTGGACGTCCAGCATGTCCATTCCGTAGAACCACGCGTCCGGGCTCTGGCCGTCGAGCGAAGGCTTGAACATGAAGCGGAAGGGAGTTCCGTCCGGCGAGACCTGCCTGCCGATGCCCCAATCCAGGTCCACCGCCGGGATCCGGTCGAGCGGGTCGCCGGAGACGCGCTTGGAGTAGGCAACCACCGCCTGCGCGAACATGTCCGAGTTGGCCTCGTTGAGACCGCCCGACTCGCCGATGTAGTCGAGGTTCGCGGTGGCGGCCATCACGCCGTGGCTCATCTCGTGGCCACCGATCTCCAGCGACGTCAGGCTCTTCACGCCGCCGAACGGATACGAGCCGTCCCCATAGACCATCATCTGGAAGTCGTCGATCCAGGCGGCGTTGTCGTAGAGGTAGTTGTAGTGCACGACGGAGACGATGCCCTCGTCGGCCCCGTCCAGGCCGACCCGGCCGAGGACGTTCCTGTACATGTCGTAGGTGCTGGCGGCGGCGAAGTGGGCGTCCACCGCGGCGGTCTGGCCGTTGGCGTCTCCCCAGTGGAAGACCTCCGGCGTATAGAAATCATTGGGATGATTCGGGGCGGGGGCGAGATAGTTCTGTCCGTCGCCCCAGACGTCGTCGAGCGAGCCGGCCTGGTTGCTCATCGCGTACGGCACGATGACGAAGCCGGGCTTGAGGATATCGAAGTAATTGGTGACGATACCGCGGGTCAGCCACACCTTGTTGGGACTGTTGGCGCGGCTCAGGTCGGTGAGGTCGTAGCCGCCGTTCGGGCTGGCGGCGGTCCCGATCTGCACGTCGCCGCTGTACTGGCTGTGGCCGGTTCCCACCGCCGGGGTCGCGCCCACGCTCAACGGACCGGCATTCTGGAGCGGGCCTGCGATCTGCGGAGACGGCGAGAGGAAGGCGGGGGCTATCTGCAGAGGCGCATTCGCCCGCTCGAGGTCGCCGTACGTGCGGACCAGGCGCTCCGGCGACCGCGGCCGGATCGAAGTCGCCGAGTTCCACTTGCGCAGCACGTTCCCTGTGCGGGCGTCGACGATGACATGCTGCTGCTGAACGCCATCCTCGCGGTTGTTGAGGAACGAGACCACCTCATAAGCCCAGACGTGGCTGCCGGCAGGGCGCGGAGCCAGCACGCTGTTCTCGCGGTCCCAGGAGACGCCGCCTTTCGCGTCGACCTTCGGCCGCAGGCCCGTGGTGAACCGCGTGGGAAAGACCACCAACTCGACCGAGGGCAGCGCGGCATAGGGACCGCGGGGGAGCAGCTCCCGGTGCGAGATGCGCCGGGCTTGCTCCTCCGAGACCAGCGGCCTTCCCGTGAGCTCGATGCGGCTCTCGAGCGCGCGGCCCAGGGTCGCAACCCTGCCCTCCGGCGACTCCGACGCCACCAGCCCAGCCCCGAAGACGCGGAACCCCTCGTGCGTCTGGTTGAACCGGGCAAAGGCCGTCCCCCGCGCGTCCACCCAGGATCGGCTGGGCTTGAGCGCGCCGGCCTGTCCCATCGCCAGGAGTTTCGGGGACACCTTACGTAAGTCGACGTATGGTGTCCCCGAAACCTGGGCCGGCGAGGCAGAGCTGGCGAGGACGAGCGTCAGCGCAATCGCGAGGCGGTATCGGGAATTCATGAAGCTCTCCTGCAGCAAATGAATGGCGGAATGCGGCCGGGGCCGGTTCATGGCTTCCAGACCTCGGGCATGGAGTTGGCCTGCCCGCCGATGACGAGAACGGACCCGTCGCCGAAGGCGACGATGGAGTGGTTGAACCGCGGCGACCCCTGCCCGACCAGGGAGGTCCAGGCGTTGGTGGCGGGGTCGTAGCGTTCTGCGGTTCCGAGGTTGGGGCCACTGGGCCCGTTCCTGCCGCCGAAGACGAAGATCTGCTGGTTGGCGAGCACGGCGGCCGCGTGGAAGCCCCTGGCGACGCTCATCGGAGCCACGACGGTCCAGGTGTTGGCGGCCGGGTCATAGATCTCCGCCGTCGCCGTGAAGATGCTGCTGTTGATCTGTCCGCCCGCGACCAGGACGCGCCCGTCCGCGAGCAGCGTCGAGGTATGGTAGTGGCGCGGGGAATTCATCAGCGGCGCGCTGCTCCAGCTGTTCGAAGCGGGGTCGAACAGCTCCGCCGAGCCCAGGTAGCCGCCGCTGTTGCGGCCGCCGCTCACCAGCACCTTGCCGCTGGCCAGGAGGATCGCCTGGTGGCCGAACCGCGGCGCGCTCATGTCCGGCACGGCGATCCAGCTGTTGCTGGGCGGGTCATAGATGGCGGCGCTGGCGCCGCCCAGCGTGCTCAGGCTCGGCTTGCCGCCCGCGACCAGCACCCTGCCGTCGGCCAGCACGGTCGAGGTGTGCTCGCTGCGGCCCACGGGCATCGCCGGCGCCCCGGTCCAGCTCTTGGTGGCCGGCGTGTACAGTTCGGCGCTGGAGATGACGCCGGCGCTCGCCCATCCGCCCGTGACCAGGATCCTGCCGTCGGCGAGGACGCTCGCCCCGTGCTGGGCACGCGGGTTGATCAGGCTGGCGGTCGACG
>DASRTX010000606.1:0-3595 GCA_035655715.1 Myxococcales bacterium
CATCGGCAGCCTTCCTCAGCTCCGCGGCCCGCGCCGGCGCAGCCCGCGCGGCCCGGAACGCGATCTGCTTCAGCTCCGCGACCTTCTCCCGCGCCTCGTCCCCGCGCCCGGCCTCTTGAAACCGCGCGGCCTCGGCGGCGCCCTCCGCCATTTCGGCCTGCGCGCCGTGGACCGCCGCCTCGCCCGCAGGCTGTCCCAACAGCGACGCGTCGGCGGTGAAGGTGGCCGAGGCGTCCGCGCGCGCCTGCTCCTGCTTGCCCTCCGCGCCCTCGTAGACCAGCTCCACGCTGGCCACCGCCGCGGTGCCGGCGCGCGGCTGCAACTCCAGCCGGTAGAGCACGCGGCGCTCCTCGCCGGCGGCGAAGTCGGGCAGCCGGATCCACCCTTCTTGCGCCGCGTATCCAACGGGGCGGACCGCGTCGGTCGCGCCCGCCGGCAGCACGCGGACGCGCACGTTGCGCGCGGTCAGCGTGGAGGCGCGGCTCAGCTCGTCGCGGAAGGCGCCGGGCAGGATCTGCGGCGAATCGATGTAGCGCGCCCTGCCGCCGGCCTGCGCGGCCAGCGCCGCCATCAGGTCCTCGTCGTAGTCGTCGCCGACTCCAAAGGTCGAGAGCGTGGCGCCCGCGAGCTGCGAGGCGGCGAGGCGGAGGAGCCCATTGCGATCGGAGATCCCCTCATTGGCCTGGCCGTCCGAGGCGAGAAAGACCTTCTCCACACGGCCGCGCCCACGGCCTTCCGCGAGCTGCGGCCCGGCCGCCGCCAAGGCTGCGCCCAGATTGGTGCCGCCCGTCGGCTCGATGGCCTCGATGGCCGCGAGCGCCCGCGCCCGGGCCTGCGGCGTGACCGCGGTAGTGGGCAGCGCCACGGCCGCGTCGCTGCCGAACTCCACGATGGAGAGGCGATCGTCCTCGCCAAGCGCCTGGACCAGCGCCCGCGCGGCGTCGCGGGCGCGGTCCATCTTGACGCCTGACATGGAACCCGAGCGGTCGAGGATGAGCACCGCGTCGACCGGCACGCGGGAGCGGTCCCGGGCGCCGACGGCGGTCAGATCGATCTGCAGATAGGGAGAGGCAGCGGCGGCGCCGGGCAGGTAACGCCGGTCGAGTTGCACCGACATGCGCAGCGGCCCGGAAGTCGAGACCGCAGACGGGGCAGGCCTGGGCGGCGGCTGCCGGTGTCCCAGGAGCGCCGCCACGGCGGCGGCGGCCAAAGAGGCAAAGGCGACGGCGAAGAGGGCGAACGTGCGGCGCATGGAGCACCTCCGCCACATTCCAACGCGCGGTCCGCGCCGCCGATCTATCCGACGTGCTGCGCGAGGAACTCCACCGCCCGGCGCTCGGCGTAGAACCGGGGCCGCCACGGCGGACCCTCCACGAAGCCGAGGTGTCCGCCGTGCGGCCAGACCTCCAGCGTCACCGCCGGGTTGGCCACGCGGGGAATGCAGCGCGCCGGAATGAACGGGTCGTCCTCCGCCGAGAGCAGCAAGAGCGGCACGCGCACCTCCGCCACGAACCGGCCGCTGGAGCTCTGCGTGTAATAGTCGGGCGCGTCGGCGAAGCCGTGCACGCGGGCGGTCAGCGCATCGTCGAACTCGAACAGCGTCCGCGCTGCGCGCACGCGCTCGAGATCGACGGCCCCGGGAAAGCCGGCCAGCTTCTCCAGCGACTTGCGCTTGAGCGTGCGCAGGAAGCGGGTCCGGTAGATCCAGCGCCAGAAGCCCGCCGAGTCCAGGGTCTGCGCGCAGAGCGCCAGGTCGAAGGGCACGCTCAGCGCCGCGGCAGCGCGGATCTGCGGCGGCGGCGCCGTGCCCTGCTCGCCCAGCCACTTCACCAGCACGTTGCCGCCCAGCGAGCAGCCGGCGATGACGATCCGGTCGGCTTCCCTACGCACCCGCCGGACCAGCTCGTCGAGATCGCCGGTCTCGCCCGAATGGTAGGACCGGACCAGCCGGTTCATGTCGCCGGAGCAGCCGCGGAAGTTCAGGGCCAGGCCGCGCCAGCCACGCGCACGCGCCTGCGCCAGCAGCCCGCGGATGTAGTGCGCCGAGCTGCTCCCCTCCAGGCCGTGCAGAGCCACCAGCAGCGGCGCGCCGGAAGGGCCGTCCATGCGGTCGACGTCGACGAAGTCTCCGTCGGGCAGCTCCCAGCGCTCGCGCGTGACGGGCACCGGCGGTCCCCTGCGGAAGACCGGCCCGAAGACGGTCATCACGTTCGGGTCGCCCAGCCAGGCCGCGGGCCGGTACCGGATCAGGAAAGCTCCCGCAAGAAGTGCGACACGCGCTCCGCCACCAGCCGCGGCCGCTCCACCATGGGCAGATGCCCGGAGCGCGGCACCAGCTCCACCGTGGCGTGTGGCAGGTGGGCACGGAAGTAATCGACGCTGTGCGCCGGCAGGATGCGGTCCTCCTCGCCCCAGAGGATGAGCACGGGCTGCCGCACCGTCGAGAGGAGCTCCGGGCCCAGCCCAGGATAGCCGCCGCGGATCTCCGAGGCGAACTGCTGCACCGGCGCCGAGGCCCAGTGCTTGCCCAGGCCGCGCGCGAACCACCAGGTCAGGCGCGGCGGCCGGCTGTACAGGCGCCGGTTCATCTCCAGCGCGGCGCGCACGCTGCCGCCGCGGAAGGCTTCCAGCACGGCATCGCGATCGCTGCCCTGGAGGGGCGCTCCTGCAGGGTTGAGCCCGACCACGGCAGCGACGCTTGCCGGCACGGCGGCGGCCGTGAACAGGCTGATGGCGCCGCCCAAGGACGATCCGATGAGCACGGCGGGCTCGCCCAGGCCGGCGAGCGCCGCGGCCACGCCCTCCCCCGCCTGGACGATGGTGGCCGGAGTCTCCCCGCGGGAGAGCCGTGAACGCCCGTGCCCGGGCAGTTCCACCGCCGCCACGCGGCGCGACGCCCGGAGCAGGGCGCGCGCGATGTAGACGAAGCCGGCGGCGTTGCCGCCCATGCCGTGGACCAGCAGCACCGGCGGCGAGGTCCCCTGCCCGCGCGCGTCGTAGACGTGGAGCGAGCGCGCGCCCACGCGCAGCGTCTGCGAGCGGAACCCCATCGACCGGAAGGCTCCGTGCGCCGCCAGCCAGAGCGCCTGCAAGGGAAGGATCATGCGCGCGGATGGTAGTCTCAAACCATGCTGCGCGTCCTGATCGCGCTGATCCTCGCGCTCCCGCTCTACGAGCTGCTGCGCTGGCAGGTGCTGCGCCGCCTCCGCGAGCGGCTGAGCAAGCGCGCCCGGGCCTTTGCCGAGCAGCACAGCGTCCGGGTCGATCTCTTCAAGTTCGGCGGCAAGCAGCTGGTCCGGGAGGAGCTGCTCAACGACCGCCCCGTCGTGCACGCGATGCGCGCGGCGGTGGACGCCGGCGAGCGGCCCACCGACGTCCGCGCGCGCGTCGAGGAGTACATCGACGAGATCGTCCCCGCCTTCTCGCTGGCGGCGTACTTCGAGATCGGGATGCGCCTTTCCAGCGCCGCCATCCACGCCGTCTACCGGCCGGTGATCGTCCGGCCTCCGCCGCAGCTCCCGCCCGACGCCACCGCGGTGTTCCTCATCAACCACCGCAGCAACTTCGACTACGTGGTGGTGGGCTGGGCGCTGGC
>DASRTX010000607.1:0-3095 GCA_035655715.1 Myxococcales bacterium
CTTGTCGTTGCCCTGCTCGTACGCGGCCATGGCGGCCTCGGCGGCCGGCATGGCGTTGGGGTGGAAGCTGAGCGGCTGGTTCTTCCACACCAGGCGGACCTTGTTCCCGTAGCTGGTCATGACCTGCTTGAGCGTCGGCTCCACGCGCCCGCAGAAGGGGCACTGGAAGTCCGACCACTCCACGATGGTGACCGGCGCATTCTTCGCGCCCATCATCGGCGAGCCTCCGGCCTGCACTTCGAACTTCTGCTCCTCGCCCGGCGCCGCCGCCTGCGCGGTGGTTCCGGCGCCCTTCACGTTGTCGTCCACCAGCGTCTGGTAGAGCTTCTCGTGCTTGATGCCCTTCTTGAGCAGCTCGTCGGCCTTGCGGATCTGCTCGTCGATCACCGGCTTGAAGGTCTCGAAGGGCATGGCGCCGGAGATGAACTTGCCGTTGATGAAGAACGACGGCGTCCCGTCCGCGCCCATCTGCGTGCCATAGGCGCTGTCCTTGGTGATGGCGGCCATGACCTCGGGCGACTCCTTGTCGGCCTTCCACTTGGGCAGGTTGAGGCCGATCTCCTTGGCCCACTCCTCGTACTTCGCCTCGGAGAGCGCGCTCTGGTTGGCGAACATCAGATCGTGCATCTTCCAGAACTTGTCGTTGCCCTGCTTCGCGGCGGCCATGGCCGCCTTGGCGGCGGGCATCGCGTTGGGGTGGAAGCTGAGCGGCTCGTTGCGCCAGACGATGCGCACGTCGTCCTTGTAGGTCGTGAGGATCTGCTTGAGCGTGGGCTCCACGCGCCCGCAGAACGGGCACTGGAAGTCCGACCACTCGACGATGGTGACCTTGGGCTTCTTGCCGCCGATGGCGGGACCCTCTCCCGGATCCACGTTGCGCACGGTGGCCTGCGGCGCTGCCTGGGGCGGCGCGGCGGGGGGGCCGCTCTGGCCGTCCTTGACCAGATTCTCGTACAGGTCCTTCTTGGCCACCCCCGCGGTCAGCGCGGCGTTGGCGCGCCTCATCTGCGCGTCGATGACCGCCTTGAACGACTCGAAGGGCAGGGCGCCGGAGATCTTCGCGCCGTCGATGAAGAACGCCGGCGTCCCGTTGGCGCCCAGCTTCAGCGCCTGCGCCGAGTCGTCGCGAATGACCTGCGCGGTCTCCGGCGCGTTCACGTCGCGCTGGTAGCGCTCCATGTCGAGGCCGATGTCGCGCGCCATCTGATCGACCTTCTCCTGCTTGAGCGAGTCGGGCTGGCGCGTGTTGTTGGCCTCGAAGAGCTTGTCGTGCATCTGCCAGAACTTGCCCTGCTTCTGCGCGGCGACGGCCGCCTTGGCGGCATACGGCGCGTCCGGATGCATGGGCAGCGGGTTGTGCTTGAAGACGAAGCGGACGTCGGAGCCGTAGCTCTTCTCGACCTGCTTGAGGGTATCGATCACCCGCCCGCAGTAGGGGCACTGGAAGTCGCTCCACTCGACGATGGTGACCCTGGCTTCCGCGTCGCCCTTCTGGGGGGCGTCGCCCAGCGCGACCTTGTAGATGGTCTCGGAGCCCTGCGGCGCGACGGCGGCTGCCGGCGTGGGGACTGCCGCCGCCTGCGCGAGACGCAGCGGAGTGCCGCCTTTTCCGCCGACCTGTTTGCCGAAGACAAAGCCGATGAGTACGCCGATGCAGGCCGCCAGAGCGATGTTCCAGACGTTCTTCACGTGAATGTCCCCTTCGACGAAAAAAGCGGGCGGAAGCTAGCACGGAACGTTCGGGATTGCCTCGATATTCCCTCTTACATGGCCTTGCGGAAGACCACCGCCGCGGCCCTGCCCAGCGCCCGCTGCACCAGCCCCTCCGCTGCCGTCGTGTCGGTGCAGGTCGCCACCAGGCGCAGCAGCGTGCCGCGCTCGTCCACGCGCACGAAATACACCTCCGGCTCCCCCGCCGCCCGGTCGAGGTGCTCGTAGCCGTGGGCCAGGGCGATGAGCGCTGCGCGGACCGTCTCCGGCGCGCCGGCCGGCGGCACCAGCACCTCGGCGCGCGCCACCCGGGTGACGCCGCCCAGCGTGGCGTTCTTGACCACCTCGCTGGCCAGCGTGTCGTTGGGGATGATCAGCCGGCGCCCGTCGCCCAGGCGCAGCACGGTGTAGGTGAAGTGGATGTCCTCGACGATTCCGCGGTCGCCCTTCAGCTCCACGTCGTCGCCGATGCGGATGGGCTGGGTGATGGAGATGGTCAGGCCGGCGATGGCGTTGCCGAGCGTGCTGCGCGCGGCGAAGCCGACGATCAGCCCCGAGACGCCTGCCGAGGCGAGCAGGCCGGTGGAGAGTACGCGCAGGTCGGGAAACTGCGCCAGGCCGATGGCGCAGCAAGTGAACCAGACCATGAAGTTGAGCAGGCGCCGGCTGAGAGCCAGCTGCGTGGCGGTCTCCGGCAAGAGCGTGCCACGGCCGCGATGGCGCTCGTGGACTCGCTTGAAGCCCAGGTTCAGCACGCGGGTCAGGAGCGTGGCGAACAGCAGCAGCAAGACGACCGTGACCAACTGGCGCGGGTGGAAGTCCGTGACCAGCGCGGAGAAAAAGGAAGGCTTCGCCTCGGATGGGGAAGGGACCACGCGGGCCGAAGGTTGATCCAGCGGACCGATCCGTCAACCGTGAAGTTGCGGCGCGGTTTTGTCCCGGTACGATGGGAACCCAGTGAACGACAACTTGCGCCGCCTCCGCTTCCGCCCCGTCCTCATCGTCGCCGCCGCCGCCGTGGCAGGCCTCTGCTTCGCCGCCCGCGGCCAGCAAGAGCCGCGGCCGGGTCCGGGTGAGACTCCGCCCGCCATCGACGCAGAGGAGAGCCGCTTGTCCGACCAGGCGGGCGAGCCGGACCATCTGAACGCCAGCGATCTGGCCGATGCGCTGGACGAGGCCGCGGCCGAGATGGACGGCGGCACTCCGGCACAGCCCGCGCAGGTGAAGGAAGTTCCCGCGGCGGCCGCCAACGCGGTGGTGCAGCACGTCGACCATCCGGCGGGTTTCGCGCTCTGGAAAAAGGCGAAGCTGGAGAACGGCGCCTACGTCGCGACCACCGCCGACGGCAAGAAGGTGCGCCTCACCGTGGATCCGCACCTCCAGGG
>DASRTX010000608.1:0-4469 GCA_035655715.1 Myxococcales bacterium
GCTTGTTGATCTCCGAGATCTCCTGGATCCAGTTGTGCCGTTCCTTGTGCTCCATCATCAGGATGTCGTCGAGGGACCAGTGGAAATGGTAAGCGATGTACGCTACCTCGCCGGCGATCTTCTCCAACGGGTAGCTTACGATTCCCCCAGAGCCGTGGCCCCCGTCCCGATGTCGACCTGGAACTCCTGACCGCAGCTGGGGCACTTGGCGCCCACGTTGGCGGTGCCGCTCTCGTTGATCTGCCGGTAGAACTCCTGCAGGTACGAGAGGTCGGCGGAGAAGAGCCCCTCGACGACGCCCGGGTTCACCTCGCCTTCCTTGAGCTCGCCGAGCCTGGTGATGACGCGCGAGAGCAGGATGATCACCAAATACGCGCGGTTGTTCTTCACCCGGAAGTCTTGCAGGGGGATGATCTCGTCCTTCGCCGTCGCCAGGCGCATCACGCCCTTGCGGTGCAGGTTGCCCTGCTCGTCGACGAACCCCTTGGGAAGCGTGAACTCGAACTCGGTCTTGAACGCCATCGCGGTGGAACCCCTCCGGAAGGTGGGACGTGCCGAAGGACATTGGCCCCGAGGCCTGTTCCCGGGTCAACCGGAAACGCCTCGGGGCCAGCGCCCCTCACGGACTTGCTACTTGTTCATCTGCAGCTCTTCGAAGGCGATCTCCAGCGACTCGCTGGCATGCCCGGAGGCGTGCGAGTTGAGCGCCGGCCCGGTCCACTTCACCGGGAAGCAATTGTAGAAGTTGATGCGGCGGGCCTCGTCGCTCTTGTCGTTGTGCAGCGTGACCGAGATGCTGCGGCGGTCGGTCTTGCCCTCGATCACCGCCTTGCGCCAGGTGAAGAAGGCCTTGTCGTTGCCGTGATCCCGCTCGACCATCAGGCGGCCCGGCTTGAGCTGGCCCGGACGGCAGTGGGTCAGCATGTCGTCGCCGTCGCTGTACTCGACCACCTCGGCCTCGAACTCGATGCCGTCGATCTTGTGGATGCCGCCGATCATCACGCTGTCGATCTCGCAGCCGAACTTGTGGCTGAGGTGGAAGTCGCCGTTGGTCTTGGTCAGGCCCTTCAGGGCGTCGCGATTGAACTTGGGTGCCATGGTTTGGTTTTCCTGTGTCCCGAAGGGTTAGATGTACTCGACCTTCTCGTACTTGATGTGCAGCTCCTCGACGATGTGGCCCGAGGTCCGCGAGTTGAGGCCGGTGAGCTTCCACTTGCAGGGCCAGCACTCGTGCAGGTTGATCCGCGACACCTCCGTGTTGTCGTCGGAGCTGTGGACGATGCTCATGCTCTTGCGCTGCACGTTCCCGTCGAGGACCGTCTTGAACCAGTCGAAGAACTCGGTGTTGGCGAAGGCGCGGTGCAGCACCAGCGTGCCGCACTTTTGCCGGCCCGGCCGCACGCGCATGAAGTGATCGTCGGCGTCCTGGTAGGAGATCATCTCGTGCTCGTGCTCGAGGCCCTCCACCTTGTGGATGCCGCCCACGAACGCGCCGTCAGCCTCGACGGAGAACCGGCTCTGCTGGATGAAGTCGCCGGACGTGTTCTTGGTGTTGGTCTTGAGCACATCGTGACTGAATTTCACTGCCATCTCGGGCTTCCCCTGTTTGTGGCCCGCGCGGGGCCCATGCATTGCAATCCGGCGGCTGACTTCCCCCCGGGCTTCCGCTTCCAGATCGTTTTTCCGGGCCCCACCCGGACCGCCAACCCCCACGCCACTGCGTTCTCGAACCAGCTTCCGGGAGGGCGTGTCGAACCGCCCTCCCGGAAGCTCGGATCAACTCAGATCACTTCGCCTGGCCGGCCATCTGGCCGATGCGGAAGATGACGAATTCCGCCGGCTTCACCGGAGCGATGCCGATCTCGCAGACCATCTGGCCCGCGTCGACGACCTCCGGCGGGTTGGTCTCGGAGTCGCACTTGACGAAGAACGCCTCCTCCGGCGTCTTGCCCATCAGCGCGCCCGAGTTGTAGATGCGCAGCAGGAAGGCCGTGATGTTGCGCGTCACGCGCTTCCAGAGCGTCTCGTCGTTGGGCTCGAAGACCACCCACTGGGTGCCGATCTCGATGGACTGCTCCACCATGAGAAACAGGCGCCGCACGTTGATGTACCGCCAGGAGGGATCGCTGGAGACGGTGCGCGCGCCCCACACGCGGATGCCGCGGTCGCCCATGTTGCGGATGCAGTTGATGCCGCGCGGGTTCATGAAGTCCTGCTCGGGCCGCGAGATGGTGTACTTGAGGCCCAGCGCGCCGCGGACGATCTCGTTGGCGGGGGCCTTGTGCACGCCGCGCTCCGCGTCGCTGCGGGCGTAGATGCCGGCCATGTGGCCCGAGGGCGGCACGTAGATGTTGCCCTTCTCGGGGTCGTAGACCTGGATCCAGGGGAAGTAGTAGGCCGCGTACTGCGAGTCGCGCGGCTTGGGCATCTTGGCGATGCCGTCCTTGCCCAGCTCTTCGGCCGCGTCGAGGATCGCGAAGCGGTACTTGTTGTTCTCGCAGTGCGAGATCACCGCGTCCTGGATGGCGGAATCGCTCTGGCCCGGGGCTGCGACCAGCGAGATCTCCGAGATGTCGTTGAAGACGTTGAGGCCGGTGCGACGGCCGGGGCCCTCGTCCTTGCCGATGTACAGTGCCGGGTTCGCGGCGGCGGACGGCGCAGCAGACGGCGCTGCGGCTGCCGGGGCGGCGGGCTTGCCGGCCTCGGGCGCCTTCTTCGCGTCCGCGGCCTTCCGCTCCGCCTCCTTGGCGGCCTGCTCCGCGGTCACCGTCTTCGACGACACGTTGCAGATGAAGGCCTTGGTGCCGCCGTTGTTGAAGAACCCGTAGACGGCGTGCGCGAGATAGGTGGAGTGCGTGAAGTCGCCGAAGGTGCGCGTGTATTGCGCCCAGTTGGTGACCAGCACCGCCTCGTTCGTCGGACCGACCGACGACTCGCCGATGAACGCCGCGGTCGAAGTGCCCACTGCTTCGATGGGCTTCGAACCGCGGTCGACCTCCTCGATGTACACGCCAGGGGACAGATACGACGTTGCCATTGAACTACTCCTTACCGTTCGGTGGTTGGAGACCGCACAAGGGAGGCGGCCTCGCGTGGGAGATTGCTTTGTTTCATGATCAGGTTGACCACTCTGCGAACGCTCTTGGTTGCGGGTTTCCAGGAAGCTACTTGCGCGGCGGAACCACGATCTTCGGTGGCTTCGCCTCCACCCCCAGCTCCCTGGCGCTCACGCTGCCCGGGGGTGGCCTCAACGGATCGAAGACGTCGATGTGGCGCTCGCGGACGCGCTTGCTGCGGCCCAGCTCCTTGCCGGAGAAGAGCCGCGCGTCGGTGCGGTAGCCCACCGCCACCCGCGCGGGCAGACCCAGCCCGGCGAAGACCGAGGCCGAGGTCTGCAGCGAGAAGTCGGTGTCGTGGTTGAGCGAGAGCGAGTCGCCGCGCGCGAAAGAGTCGCCCACCAGCTGCTCGCCGGAGAGCTTGGAGTGGTCGAGGAAGGCCTTCATGCCGACGGCGAGGATCTCGTGCTCGTCGGCCAGGTCGTCTGCGGCGGCGGTGACGAGGAAGTGAAGCCCGAGATCGAGCGGGCGCCCGTAGCGCACCACGTAGGTCTCGCCCTTCTCGTCGGTGACCTCGTCCTCGAGGTGCCAGTTCTCGTTGCTGCGCACGTCGAAGTAGGGGCGCACGTCGTAGAGGTAGAGCAGGAGGCAGGGCGCGTTCTTGCGCAAGACCTCCGCGGTGGGCGTGGCCAGGAACGCCTTTGCCTTGCTGCGCTGCGCGGACAGCTCGGCACGGAGCACGCCGAGGAGGCTCTGGCCGACGTCGCGAATGACCTGGTGCTTGGGCATGAAGACAGTCCGGTACCCTAGGAGTGAAGTCTCCCGAAGTGAAAGCAGAGGTGAGGGGGCCCACCCATTTTGGGAGAAATGTGGGTGGAGTCAAGCAGCGAACAGGAGCGAATCCTGCCGCTCCGCGTCTGAGCGCGGAAATCATTGATCAATTTGGAAATCACGGTCCCCCCGGCTTTACAGTGCTGCTCGACGGCGCCCCCGCTGCCTCAGCCGCCGTCGCCCTTCTTGGTGACGTCCTTCAACTTCGAGACGAGATCGGATGTCTCCTCCGCGGCCTCGTCTTTCGCGCCTTTCGCCTCCGCCGCCTTGGCGCCGGGCTGGGTGCCCAGCGCGGCTGCCTCGGCCGACCCCTTCGCGCCGCTCGCGGCAGCGTCAGGCCCCGCCGCGGCGCCTTGCACCGACTGCACGAACGACTTGCTCTGGGCTGCTCCGGGAACCGCCGGAGCGCCGGGAACGGATGGCACCGCGGGGGCTCCGGGCGCGGATGGCGCAGCCGGAGCTCCCGGAACCGCAGCGGCTGCGGATGGCGGCGCGGGAGCTGCTGGCACTGCAGGGCCTGCGGATGGCGCGCCGCTCGCCGCAGCTGCGCCGGGCACGGCGGCAACCGCGGGCGTACCAGCA
>DASRTX010000609.1:0-8891 GCA_035655715.1 Myxococcales bacterium
CCCGCTTCGGGCTCTACTCCGGCGCCATCGCAGACGCGCGCCTGGGTGACCTCGCCGGCGCGCCCGCCCCGCTGCAGCGGAAATTGATCGAGAAGAGGTGGCAGTACCTCTTCGTGGCCACGCCGGATGTGATGCTCTCGATGGCGGTGATCGACTGCGGCTATCTCTCCAGCGGCATCTGCGCCGTCTTCGATCGCGGCGGACGTCGGCTCCTGGTGGACGAGAACCCGGTGCTGCCCCCACTCTGCGCCCAGGTCGGCGAGGAGCCCGCGGACGGGATGTCGGCGCGGCTTCTGGGACCGCGCATCGACGCGCGGCTGCAGCGGGCGCAGGGACGGATCTCGGTGAAGGCGAAGTGGTCCCATGCCGAGGTGGACCTGGTCCTCGACGCGGCGCGGGCGCCGCGGCCCCTCAGCGCGGTGGCAAAGGTCGGCGTGGCCGGCCGCTTCGACTTCACGCAGAAGACCGCGCTGGTTCCCGCCGAGGGCGAGGTGCGGGCGGGAAACATCCGCTTCCCGGTGCGAGGACAGCTCGCCGGCCTGGACTACACCCACGGGCTGCTCGCGCGCGAGACGGCGTGGCGCTGGGCATTTGCCACCGGCCGCTGCGGGTCGCGGCCGGTGGCGTTCAACTTCAGCGAGGGATTCCTGCAGGGCGAAGGCGAGAATGCGGTCTGGATCGACGGCGAGCCGCAGGCCGCGGGCCCGGTGTCGTTCGCCTTCCAGCCCGAGGGGTACCGCGCGCAGGACGTGGATCTGAAGCTGATCCGCAGCCGCTACCTGCAGCCCTTCGGCACCTTCTCCGGCCGCCTGCACGGCGTCGCGGTCGAGGGGCTCGCCGGGGTGACCGAGGATCACGCCGCCCGGTGGTAACCTAGCGCTTGTGCTGCGCGCGGTACTCGTCCCGCAGCCGCTTCACCTCGTCGTAGATGGCCGCGGGCACCACCTTGCCGCGCACCACCTTGTTCGCCTGCTCCGCCGCCCGCTGCCAGCCCTCGACGTCGGCCGGCGCCACCACGGTGAGGCCGCGCTTCTTCATCTGCTGGACGGCGTCGTCGTTCTGCTTGCGCACGTCCTCGCGGGTCCTCTTGCCGTAGTCCTCGGCGATCTGCAGCAGCTTCTGCTGCACGTCGGGCGCGATCTTCGCCCACGTCTCCTTCTTCACCACCGTGGCCCCGGTGAGGAAGCCCCAGTGCATGTCGAGCATGTTGTCGGCCTTCGAATAGAGGTTGGTCGTGTAGATGTAGAGAGGCGACTGCCCCACGATGTCGATCATTCCGGAGGTGATGGCCGGCACCAGGTCGGTGGAAGAGAGCACCACCGGATGGAAGCCGGCCGCCTTCCACGCCGCCTCGGCGCCGGGATCGCCGTTCCAGGTGAAGACCTTTCCCTTGGCGAAGTCGGCGGGCGTCTTGTACGGCTCGGTGGAGAAGAAGTAGACGAAGCCGACCTCGCCCCACTGCAGCACCTGGAAGCCCTTCTTGGCGATGGCCTCCTCCAGCTTTGCCCGGATGTGGTCGTGCACGTACTCGTACTCCTCATACGAGTCGATCATGAAGGGCACGTCCTCCGCCTGCGGCTCCGGGGTGATCTCGTGCAGCCCGATGGCGGTGATGCTGGAGGCCTGCAGCTGGCCGATGGACATCTTGCGGATCATCTCGCCTTCGCTGCCCTGCGTGCCGCCGGCGTAGATCTTCAGCTCCACCTTGCCGCCGGAGGCCTTGGAGAAGTCCTGCGCCATCTGCTGCAGCAGCTGGTGCCAGGTGGATCCCTGCGGGGCCAGCGTGCCGAGCTTGATGCGGACCGTCTGGGCCGAGGCAGCGCCGGCGGAGAGACAGAGAAGCGCGAGGAATGGAGCCAGTCGTTTCATGAAGTGTCCTCAGTCGGAAAAGACGTCGTCCTCGTGGGCGAGCAGATACCGCGCGCGCCGCTGCGCCAGCACGTTGGCCAGCCGGTTCTTGCGCGCCTTGGGCTGTTCGACGTCGAAGGAAGCGGCCTGCTTCAAGAGCGCCTCGTATTCGGGCTTGTTCTGCGCCGGCCCGGAGACGGCCTGCGCATAGGTGACCAACGGGGAGATCTTCTCCCCCTGCGCCAGCTGCATGGCGCGATCGAAGTGCTGCTTCTGCTTCTGCGGGGTGGTGCCTTCGGGCCGCGCGGAATCGAAGGTGATGGCGAACTCGTGCAGGGCGCCCTGGTCGTAGCTCTCGTCGAGCTGCAGCGCGCGATCGAGCAGGGCCGCGATGATGGGCAGGTCGCCCACCAGCTCCATGTCGCGCTTGTTGGCAGCGACCGCCGCTGCCCAGGGCGCCAGCGTCCAATACATCAGCGGCACGTCCTCTTTCTGCAGCCGGGCGATGCTTTGGGGCTTGTTGAGGTCGCGCACGGCGACGCCGCGCTGCATGCGCAGTCCCTCCAGGCCGTAGTCGCGCGCTCGTACGTAAAGCCGGCGCGCGCGGAGCATCTCCGCCTGGACCACTTCCGGAGCCGCCCCCAGCTCTGCCGGCTGTTGCACGAAGGCATAGGCGTATTGGGTAAAGCCGCGCGCCATTCCCAACCGCAGTCCGACGTTGTCGTCCAGCTGGTCGGAGAGGGACTCCATGGTCTTGAGCGCGAAGGGCACCGCGTCGCGCACCAGCTCGGGGTCGTCGTCGCGGGCAAAGGCGCCTCCCTCACCGCTGGACGAGAGCGCGTCCGCTACCTGGTTCAGCGCGTACCTCTTTGGCGAGCAGGCGAGCAGCACCGGGATGGCGAACAGGAACGCGCGCAAGATGGGCGAGAGTGATATTGACGCTGGCGGGGAAGTCAACCTTTGCAGCACACCGGAGTCGACTTGGACGCGCAGCCCGTCGCCGTTCACGTTGCAGGAGCGCCCGAAGCTCCCGGCGAAAAAGCCGGCACCGCGCTGGAGCGCTGGGCGCTGGTCTTGATCGTGCTGGCGATGGTGCTGTTGCCCACGCTCGAGGCCGCGGTGCGCCGGATCACCGGCGGCAGCGTGCCCGGCGCCGCGGTGTACACCGAGCACCTCACATTGTGGGTGGGCTTCATCGGCGCGATGCTGGCCACCGCTACCGGACATCACCTCGCCCTCTCCACCGTGGACTTCCTCCCTGCGGGGAGACCGCGACTGTTGGCCCGCGCCTTCGGCAGCGCGGTGACCACGCTCGTCTGTGCCGTGCTCGCCTACGCATCGCTGGACATGGTGCTGCTGGACAAGGGACGCGTCGACACGCTGGCCGGCGGCGTGCCCGAATGGTGGTTCGAAGTGATCATGCCGCTCGGCTTCGCGGTGATGTCCGTCCGCGGCGCGCTCAAGGCGCCCGACAAGGCGGCGAAGATCTTCTGCTGGCTCCTCATCGCGGCGGTGACCCCCTTCGTGATCTCCCGGCTCGTCGCGGCGCGCGGCGCGGGGTTCCTCACCATGCCCGACGGCCCCACCCTGCTGCGCGGCCACACCTCCGCGCTGGCGTGGCCGGGCTCCTTGCTGCTCATCGCCGCCTTCCTCTTGGGCGCGCCGGTCTTCGTGGTGATGGCGGCCTTCGCGGTGCTGCTCTTCTACCTGGCCGGGACGCCCATCGCTTCCGTGCCGGCAGAGACCTTCCGGCTGGTGGTCTCGCCGACCCTGCCCGCCATCCCGCTGCTCACCGTGGCCGGCTACGTCCTCGCAGAAGGCGGTGCTTCCAAACGGCTGGTGCGAGCCGCGCAGGGGCTCTTCGGCTGGATGCCGGGCGGCCTTGCCATCGTGGCGGCGTTCACCTGCGCCCTCTTCACCACCTTCACCGGCGCCAGCGGCGTCACCATCCTCGCGCTGGGCGGCATCATCTTCCCGGCGCTGGTGAGCGAGAAGTACCCGGAGGGCTTTTCGCTGGGGCTCGTCACGGCTTCCGGCAGCCTGGGGCTGCTCTTCCCGCCTTCGCTGCCCGTGATCCTCTACGGCGTGGTGGCGGGAGTGGCCATCGATCACCTCTACATCGGCGGGCTGGTACCGGGGCTGCTGATGATCGTCCTGGTGGCGGCCTACGGCGTCTACATGGGGGTGCGCAGCAAGGCGCCGCGGCCGAAGTTCGACGTCGCAGAGGCCGCCAAGGCGCTCTGGGTGGCGAAGTGGGATCTGGGGCTGCCGCTGCTCATCATCGTGTCGGTGGCGAGCGGGTTTGCCACCGTGGTGGAGTCGGCAGCGCTGGGCGCGGCCTACGCCATCATCGCCGAGCTGGCGCTGCACCGCGACGTGCACCCGACGCGCGATCTGCCGCGGGTGCTGGTCCACGCCTCCACGCTGGTGGGCAGCGTGGTCATCCTGCTCGGCGTCGCGCTGGGGATGACCAGCTACTTGGTGGACGCGGAGATCCCCACGCGCCTCCTGGCCTGGGTGCAGGCGCACATCCATTCGCAATGGGAGTTCCTGCTGGCGCTCAACGTGCTGCTCCTGGTGCTGGGCAGCGTGCTCGAGATCTACTCCGCCATCGTGGTGCTGGGCCCGCTGGTGGCGCCGCTCGGCGTCGCCTTCGGCGTGGAGCCGGTGCACCTTGGGGTGGTGTTCCTCGCCAACCTGGAACTGGGTTTCCTCTTCCCGCCCATGGGGCTGAACCTGTTCCTCAGCGCCCAGCGGTTCCAGAAGCCGCTACCGCTCCTCTACCGCAAGGCGATGCCCTTCCTCATGATCATGGCGGTGGGGGTGCTGCTGATCACCTACGTACCCGCCATCACCACCGGCGTGGTGAGCCTGCTCAAACCCGGCCAGTAAGGGCTAGTTCGGATTGACGGGGCCGCTGTTGCCCTGCGCGTTGCGGAGGTAGTCCTGCGTGCGCTGGGTCTCGTTCGTGGTGTCGATGTTGACGTAGCGACAGACGCGCTCGGGAATGTTGCTGCCGGTCGGCCGCTCCATCCGGCAGACGATGTTGTTCTTGTCGTTGTTCGCGACCGGCTTGGCGTCCTTCACGGGCTGGGTCTGGGACTGGGCCTGCTTCCCTGCCCCCGCGCAGGCGACGGTGGCAAGAAGCAGCAGCGCCGAGAACGTTCCACGCAACATGATGTCACTCCAGACCCGAGAAGGTTTCATCTTTACACTAAGGGAGGTGCGGCACCGCTGCAAGCGATCTGTTCCTAGCGCTGTTCGATCGCGACGTAATGGCTCTCGCGCGGGCCGGTGTAGATCTGCCTGGGCCGGGCGATCTTGGTGGACGGATCCTCGATCATCTCCTTCCAATGCGCGATCCAGCCCGGCAGCCGGCCGAGCGCGAACATCACCGTGAACATCTGGGTGGGGATGCCGAGCGCCCGGTAGATGATTCCCGAGTAGAAGTCGACATTGGGGTAGAGCTTCCGCTCCACGAAGTAGGGATCGTGCAGGGCCGTCTCCTCCAACTCCTTGGCCATGTCGAGCATCGGGTCCTTGATGCCCATCCGGTTCAGGACGTCGTCGCAGGCCTTCTTGATGATCTTGGCCCGCGGGTCGAAGTTCTTGTAGACGCGGTGGCCGAAGCCCATCAGGCGGATGCCGCTCTTCTTGTCCTTCACCTGCGCGATGAACTCCTTGGCGGAGAGGCCCTTCTTGCGGATGTCCTCCAGCATCTCCACCACTTCCTGGTTTGCGCCGCCGTGCAAGGGACCCCAGAGCGCGCAGATGCCGGCGCTGATGCTGGCGAAGAGATTGGTCTGCGCAGAGCCGACCATGCGCACCGTGCTGGTGGAGCAATTCTGCTCGTGGTCGGCGTGGAGGATGAGCAGGAGATTCAGCGCCCGGACCGCCACCGGATCCGGCTTGTACTCCTCGGCCGGGACCGCGAACATCATGCGCAGGAAGTTGGCGCAGTAGTCGAGGTCGTTGCGCGGGTACATGAAGGGGTGGCCGATGTTCTTCTTGTAGGAGAAGGCCGCGATGGTGGGCAGCTTGGAGATCAGCCGGATGATGGTGATGTCGCGATACTCGTCGGCCTTGGCGTTGAGCGCGTACGGGTAGAACGAGGAGAGCGAGGAGACCATGGCGGAGAGGATGGCCATGGGGTGCGCCGTCATCGGATAGCCGTCGAAGAACCGGCGCATGTCCTCGTGGATCATCGAATGCCGCGTGAGCAGTCGCTGCCACTTCGCCAGGTCCTCGCGGGTGGGCAGGTTCCCGTAGATGAGCAGGTACGCGGTCTCCACGAAGGTGCTTCTCTCGCCCAGCTCCTCGATGGGAATGCCGCGGTAGCGCAGGATGCCGCGCTCGCCGTCCAGGAAGGTGACGGCGCTCTCGGTGGAGGCGGTGTTCATGAACGCCGGGTCGAGCGTGGTCAGGCCCGTCTTGGCGCGCAGGTTGGAGATGTCCACGCCCTTCTCGCCTTCCGAGCCCTCCACGACCTGGAGATCGAGCTCCTGCTTGCCTGCGGTGATCCGGACGGTCTCGGGCACGGCTTGCTCCTTCACGGTTGTGCGCTGGGCGGACGCTCTCTCGCGCGGTGCGGCAAAAGAGTCAAGTGCCGAGCCGTTCGAGGAGTTCGCACAGCTGTAGCGCCGTGTCGCAGTAATAATCCGCCGAGGCCAGCGCCGCACGAAGAGCGAACCCCCATGTGACCGCGCAGACGCGCACTCCCGCGGCTTTGGCGGTGGCGAGGTCCACCGTGCTGTCGCCGACCATGAGCGCCTCGTCGGGCATGGCGCCCAGCTGCGCGCAGAGGCGAAGCAGCCCTTCGGGCGCGGGCTTGCGGGGCGCCTCGTCGCCACCCACCACGGCCCGGAAGGCATGCGCCACCCCCAGCCCCTCCAGGATCTCCCGCGCGAAGGCGCCGGGCTTGTTGGTGAGGACGGCGCGGTTGTCGGGAAGACGGCGCAGGATCTCGGCGACTCCCTGAAAGAGCCGGGTCTTGGCCAGCAGCCGCCGCCCGTACTCCTCGCGCCAGATCGGCGCCGCCTCCGGGTAGCGCCCCTCATGGCCGGGCCCGAGCGACCGCCGGATCAGGCGCTCCGCGCCCTCCCCGATGAAGCCGTGGATCACCGGCGGGTCCCTTTCCGGCAACCCGAGCCGCGCCAGCATGGCATTGACGCTGTCCGCGAGATCGTCGCGCGAGTCCACCAGCGTGCCGTCCAGATCGTAGACGACCGCGCGGATCCGGGAAGGCGCCATCCCACCTCTTTAACCCCCCGGCCGCCCGCGGGTCATGCAGCCAGACCGCTCCAGGAGAACACAGATGACGAAGCCGAACCGGATCCTTCCACTCGCCCTGCTCGCCGCCGCATTTTCGTGTGGCGGGTCGGCCAGCGTGGACGAGTTCCGCGCCAACGCCCCCACCTTCGAGAAGCTCGCCATCGCGCAGAACGACGGCGACATGGTGGAGGCGGTCGCCGACGCAGCGCCCTCCGCAGCCGTCCTTACCGACGCGTCTGCCGGCCCTGACTGCCACCCGCACCTGTTCGTGCGCACCGGGGAGATCGTCGGCCGCGTCAACCGGCACTTCCGCAAGCACCTGCACCACGTCGAGGAGTTGATCGCACGCAACCCGCTCGCCGACGGCCAGACCAAGACCTGGGAGAACGTCCGCGACGGCGTCGATCGCAAGTTCACCATGACCAAGGCGGTGAACGTCGACGGCTCGATCAGCTACAGCTTCGAGCTGGATCTGGCTGCGGTCGCTACCACCGGCACGCCAGCCTTCGTGAAGGTGATGTCCGGGTCGCTGACGCACATCGGGCCCACGGACGCCGAAGACAGCGATGCCGGCGCCGGCGCCCTGGTGGAGAACAAGGGCACCGTGACTTTCGACTTCACCGCGCTGGCCTCGGTGACCGCCCACGAGCGCTCCAGCGGCCAGATCACCGACACCTTCGACAACGTGCACGATCCGGTGAAGGGCGTGAAGCGCAGCGCCAGCATCGCGCTGACCAACTTCGTGCCCGAGGAGGGCGACGCGCACGGCCCCCGCACCGGCAGCTACCTGTGGGAGCGCGAGCCCGGCGTGGGCGGCAAGCTGCAGTTCCAGGACACCGCCGTCCTCTTCTGCCTGCCCAACCCGGCGGGCGTGCAGTCCGACCTCACCACCGTGGCGCGCTGGTACAAAGCGTCCACCGGCGAAGTCCACGGCCGCACCGACGCCAGGGCCACCGGCGGGCAGCTGCCGGCCGGCGACACCTGGATGGGCGTGACCTGCGCCAGGGGGCAGAGCAGCGGTGCCCCCGGCGAGGGATTCTGGATGATGAAGCTCGAGGACTCGACCGGCGCGACCGTCAGCTCGCAGTCCGCCCAGCTGGGAACCGAGCCCTGCGATCCCGTCTTCGGCGCCGTCCCCAGCGCCACCGACAACAAGACCGACTACGACTTCACCGCCGCCGTCACCTTCCCTGGGGAGTGGTAGCACCCGTAGTGCCCGACATGCGGGAGGCGTCCGGCGCGAGCCGGGCGCCTTTCGTGTTTCTGCGGTATCTGCTCGCGCATGCGGATGTGCCCGGTGCCGGCCGGCGAGTTCTGGATGGGCAGCGACCCGCCCGAGGGCCAGGACAACGAGCACCCGCGCCGGCGCGTGGCGACCGGCGCTTACGAGATCGGCGAAGCTCCCGTCACCAACGGCGAGTTCGCCCTCGCGCTGGAGAAGAAGGATTTCTATCTCGACCCGTCGTGCTGGAGCGCGGAGGGATGGGCCTTCCGCGAGCGCGGCGGCATCGTCCGGCCGCGGTTCTGGCAGGACCCTGCCTGGTCGAATTACCTGGCCGAGGATCAACCGCTCGTGGGGATCAGCTGGTACGAGGCCGACGCCTTCGCGCGCGCGTGGGGCCTGCGGCTTCCCAGCGAGGCGGAGTGGGAACGCGCCGCGCGCGGCGACGAGGGGCGGCGCTTTCCCTGGGGAGACGAGTGGATCCCCGCATACGCCGCGCACCGCGGCGGCCAGAGGCAGACGCTGCGGGTGCGCTCCATTCCAGAGAACC
>DASRTX010000610.1:0-2410 GCA_035655715.1 Myxococcales bacterium
TTCAGGTTCCAGATGGCCTGCCCGGCATCAGTATCACCCGGCTTGAGTCCAATGCGCGGGTCGGGACTCGGAGGAGTCGTCGACATGTTGGCAGCCGGCGTGGGAGCGCCTCCTGCCTCGTTGGAGCCCGAGTGAGTGCACGCCGCTGCCAGGATGACGACGGCGGAAGCGAACAGAGAGACGTGGTTGCGCTGTAGCATACGGTTCCTCAGAGGGGGGGCCAAAAGACTGAACCACAGGGGACACCGAAGACTCGTACACCCCTGAGGTCTCCACCGTGCGGTAACAACCATCAGTAAGCTAGAGACAGCCTGTAGAACTCAATGGTTGCCACCCCACCGTGGAGAACTCAACCGGCATGAAGATCCTCAGTGTCCTCTGTGGTTCAAGTTTCTTCTATTTACCGGCGGTCGCCAGACTCTGCGACGACGCCAGGTCTTTCACCGTGTTCGCCAGCATCTGGACCTTGGCGGCATCGGTGGAACGAGCCGCGTCGGCTTCCAGGCGGCTTACCAGCTGAGTCAGGCCTGCCGCCTGCTTCCCGCCCGAAGCCTGCTCCGCCTTGGCCAGCTCGGCCCGGGCATCGGCGATCTTCGCGGCGTCCATCCCGTTCGACCGCTCCAGCTGGTCGAGATAGGCCCGGGCCAGCGAATACGTCGCCGGCCAGGTGAACTTGGGCTGGCCCTGCACGTTGAGATAGTCCACGTGCACCGACTTGGCGGCGGCGAGCTCGTTCTGAGTGATGAAGCCGCTGGGCTCCAGCTCGAAGATGTCGAGTCCACGCGAGATCTCGGATCCGACGATCGCGCCATTATACCAGTAGGTGGACCAGTACCCGCCGCTCTTCATCTCGTTCGCATCCACCGGGCCACGGTCGAAGAAGGCGATCTCCTTGGGGTGCTTGGCGTCGGTCCAGTCGAAGACCGAGAGCCCGCCCTGATACCACGCCTGCACCATCACGTCCCGGCCCGGGATCGGAATCAGAGAGCCGTTGTGCGCGACGCAGTTCTCCTGCGCGGTCTGGGGAGCCGGCATCTTGTAGTAGCTCTGGAACTGGAGCTGCCGGTTCTGCAGGGCGAAGATGGCGTCGGCGCCCCATTCCTTCTTGTCGGTTTTGCGGCACTTGGGCTGCCCACCGCCGCCCCACTCATCGGAGAACAGCAGCTTGGTACCGCTGTTGTTGAAGGTGGCGGAGTGCCAGTAGGAGAAGTTGGAATCGGAGACGGCGCCGATCCGGCGGGGCTGGGTCGGATTGCTGATGTCCAACAGCAGCCCGTATCCGCCGCAGGCGCCGCCGGCCAGGCCGATCTCGGGGTAGACCGTGATGTCGTGACACTGGTTGGGGCCGGTCGGCGGACCCTGATTGCCGCGGCCGGGTCCGGCCGCGTTCCCAGCCGCGCCACCACGTCCGCGCTCTCCACGCGCCGCCGCGGCAGCAGCCGCCGCCTCACGATCGCGCTCGTCCTGCGCGGCGCGCTCTTCGTTGCGCGGCGCCACCGGCAGACCCTGGAAGATGCGCGCCGAGTTGACGATCGCCGCGTGATCCGGCGTCCGCAGCGGGACCTTGACCACTTCCAGCCGAAAGCGCGCCGTATTCGGATCGTCGATGCCGCCGTCCGTGCATCCCGGCACTTCATCGGCCGACCGCACGGCGGCCGTGCCGGACACGTAGATGAACACGTTGGCATCGTCGCCCTGCTTCGTCACGACGGTGTGCGTGTGCGACCCGCGGCATGTTTGCACCGTCGTCACGAGCTTCGGACGCTTGACGTCGGAGATATCGAACACGCGAATGCCGCGCACCCGCAGCTTGCTGATCGGCTCGGGCACACCTTCGAACCCGCAGTCGGCGCGGCTGTTGGTCGCCTCCGACGACATGAACAGCAGGTTCCGGTAGACCGACACATCGTTCTGGGATGCCGGACACAAGTACGTCTGCATCAGCACCGGTTTGGCCGGATTGGAAATGTCGTAAATGACGAAGCCGTTGTAGTTGCCCTGGATCGCCAGGTTGCCCGAGAACGCGAGATCGGAATGCGTCGACCCGAGCGTCCGTCCCTTCGGCGGCGTCGTCGAGAGCATGCGCATGTTCCACGCCGCCTGCGCCGCGTCCCAGCGGCCCGCCTTCAGTCCGACACGCGGATCGGGCGTCGGCGCGCTCGTCGAGACGATCGGCGTCACCGGCGGCGGCGGATAGTTGGACGGCGGCGGCGGCGGCGGAGGCGGTGGGGTGCCGCGTCCTGCCGGGACCGGCGGCGCCATCGTCTCGGGCGTGGCCGCAGGTGCCGCTGCCGGCGACGGCGCTGCTGCGGGCGTCGGCGCGGCTGCCGGCGCTGCGGCAGGCGGCGGTGCTGCTGCCGGCGCAGGCGCAGGCGCCGGCGTCGCGGCCGCCGGAGCGCTGGGCGTGGCC
>DASRTX010000611.1:0-19209 GCA_035655715.1 Myxococcales bacterium
CGGCGGCTGGCTCCCCATCCGGATGCCGCCGTCCTGACCGGGCGGAACGCGCCAGGCGAGGAGCACGTCCCGCAGGCCGGCGGCGGGATGTCCGCCGGTGTGGAACCAGAACCCGAGCAGACCCACGGCGATGCCGACGCCGAAGAGGACGGCCAACACGCGGCGGCCGCCTTCGTGCCAGCGCAGCAGCGCGGTTCCTCCGATGGACAGCAGCAGGGCGGCATGGACGAGGGGAATCCAGGAGCGCCAGGTCTCGCCCAGCACTTCCCGGTGCTCGAAGCGGAGCTCGAAGAGCAGGAAGGCCGCGCCGCCGAGCAAGGCGGCTGCCAGACGGCGGTCGGGATCGATTGCGGGTCTCGTCATCGGTGACCTCAGGGCGTGACGACGATCTGTCCCGCCATCTCCTCATGACCGCTGCCGCAGAAGACGTGGCAGTGGAAATCGAAGGTCCCAGCCTTCCGCGGCACGAAGCGCACGCGCGTGACCTTCCCGGGTTCCACCGTCTCGTCGACGGCGAGGTCCGGCACCTGGAACCCGTGCCGGCGATCGAGCGAGCTCAACTCCAGCACCACCGGCACTCCCAGCTTGAGCTCGATCACCGCGGGCGTGAACTTGAACCGCTCCGCCGTCACCGCGATGATCTTCTCCTGCGCCGACGCGCCGGAGCTGGCGAGCGCGAGCGCAAGAGCCACGCCGGCAAGCTTCCACAGGCCGCGCATCAGAAGCTCCCCGCGGCGGCAGCCTGCGCCCCGGTGCCCTCGAGCGAGTCTTCGCGCAGCGTCAGCACCAGCCGCGATTCGTCGACGGAGATCTCGCGGAAGCCGAGGCCACGCCGCGGATGCGCCGGATCCCACGGCACCGGCGCGCGCTTCGGCTGCGAGAGCGGCGGCGGCAAGGGGAAGATGAGCGACTGCGCGGCGTGATGAGCGATGGCGCCGGTGCGGAAGTGATGTTCCTGGTGGATGTGGCCGTAGAAGACGGTGACGTTCCTCCAATGCTGCAGCAGATCGATGGCCTTCTTGCCGTCCCGCGTGGCCCAATCCCACTGCGGTGCCAGATCGAAGAGCGGACGGTGGGTGAAGACCACGATGGGCGCCTCGGCCGGCAGCGGCTTCAGATCGGCGAGGAGCCAGTCGAGCTGCGCGTCCCCGATGGCCGCCTGCGGATCGGAGACGTTGTCGAGCACGGCGAAGTGGATCCGCTTGTGATCGAACGAGTAATGGGTGGGACCGAACTCCTCCTGGAACGCCTTGCCCGCGTCGAGCGAAGCATCGTGCTCGCCAGGCATGTAGCGCCGCACCGGCGTCCGCAGGCCGCCGACGATGGCCTTGAACTCGCGCATGCGGCGGCGCCGCTCGGCATCGTCGTCGGTCGTATGGGTCAGATCGCCGGTGAAGACCACGAAGTCCGGCTGCCGCGACAGCGCGTTGACGGCGGCGACCGCCTGCCGCAGCGTGTTGGCGGCCTCCGGATTCGGCGGGCCCTTGAAGCCCCAGTGGGTATCGGAGAGCTGGACGAAGAAGAAATCGTCCTCGGCTCCGCCCGGCTTGCGCGAGGGGCCGGTACACGCGCCCGCCAGACCGGATGCGAAGACCACCCCTCCAAATCCCAGCAGCTTGATCAGCTCGCGACGGCCAGTTCGTTCATTCATGTTCGTGTCCTCCCGGCGTCTCGACCGGAAGGACACGGCGTCTATTCCCTGCGGCGCACCAGCTCGACGAACTTCTGCAGCTCGGGCTCGTTGAGATCCGACACGGCCCAGTAGTGCATGCCGTCCTTCGTCCACCAGTACGCGCTGTAGCCGCGCCGCGCGAGGTGCTGCAGCGGATCAACTGATGCGCGCTTGCTCGGCCAGACGAAGAGGTTCACCACGTGTTGCGCGCGCCGGTAGACCAGCGCCGCCGCCGGCGTGTCTTCGACGTAATCGAGCCGGCCGCCCACCAGCGGGAATCCCTCAGCGGCCCAGTCGGACACCGAGACCGAGTAGTCGAGCTTTCCCTGGAACCAGGGCTTGACGGTGTGCTGGTCGGAGGAGGCCACGTCGGTGAGATGGTTCGCGAGCATCGACCGGACGTGGGCGGCGATCACCGCGTCGGCGACCGATGCATCGGAAGGCCGCGGCCACAGTCGCGGCAAGGCCACCACCATCAGCACCGCGGCCGCTGCCGACAGCGGGGCCAGCGCCGTCCACCTCAGAGCGCGCCGGCGGCGCGGCGTGGGCGCAGGCGGGGTTGCCTCGGCGAGGGTCTGGAGACCTTCCACGCGCAACGCGTCGCGCAGCCGCGCCTCGAAGGCGGGCGCCGGCTCATGGCGGATCAGGTTGGTGCGCACCGACGCCTGCAACTCGCGCAGCTGCCGCTCCTCGGAGCCGCAGCCCGGGCAACGCCCGACGTGTTCCTCGATCTCCACGGCGCCGCGCAGGTCCAGCTCGTTGTCCACGTAGGCGCCCAGCAAACGCCGGGTCTCGATGCAGGTCATGATGCGCTCCCGGCCCGCTCGCGACGGGCGACGGCAGCCTGCAGCTGCTGCCGCGCGCGCGAGAGCCGCGACATCACCGTCCCCATGGGAATGCGGGCCACGTCGGCGATTTCCTTGTACGACAGTCCTTCCATCTCGCGCAGCACGAACACCTCGCGAAACTCCACCGGCAGCGCCTCCACCGCCTCGTTGACCAGGCGCTGTTGCGCGGAGCGAAGCACCAGCACCTCGGGACTCTCCGAGGCGCGCCCGTTCGCGGCCGGCTCGCTGTGCGCCACCTCGTCAAACTCGGTGCCCAGTTCGCGCGCGCGGTTTTGCTGCAGGAAGGTGTAGGCGGTGTTGCGGACCACCGTCAGCAGCCAGGCGCGCGGGTTCTGCCCGGCGAACCCGTCGAAGAAGCGGAAGGCGCGCACCACCGCCTCCTGCGTGACGTCCTCGGCATCCTGGTCGTTGCGCAAGAGCCAGCGGGCGAGGTTGTACCCCGCCCGCATGTGAGGCAGCACCACGGCCTCGAAGCTTTCGGCGCGCTGAGGCAAACAACCTCCCGACCAGGACTCGACCGCGGTACCCCGGACTTTATTCCGGGGACACCATCCTGCGCTCCGCCAGGTCGTCGTGCACCTCCACCTTGCCGTTGTAGCCGGCGGCCTGCGGCGCGAGCAGGTCCTGGAAATGGCAGAGTTTTGGCCCTGATCCCACGGCGGTGGACCAGGTCTCGCCGGGGTTCAGGAGCGTGGACGACAGCTCGGCGCAGTCGCTCGAATAGATCTGGTGCGGCCGCGCGTCCGCGTTGACGAACTGCACCATGTCGCCGGATTCGATGGCCAGGACGGGCGCGCTGATGCCGCTCCCGTCCAGCCGCTCCACCGGTGCCGGCTTCGTCTGGCGGACCATTCCCGCACATCCGCACAGCGCGCTCAAGCCCAAGGCCAGGATCATCTGCTTCCGGTTCATGTGTGTCCTCCCGTTCAGCGTTCGCTGGTGAAGACTGCGCGGGAGATGCGTCATTCCACCGGGAATAACCGGCCCGGCCGGCAGTCCGCACGAACCGGCCTCGAGCGGCGGCGGTAGGACTAGTTGCGACGCGCGTGGTGCGGCAGGGGGCACGAGAGCGAGCCGTGCTTCTCGTCCCACTGCTGGTGGTAGCTCTCGGCGATCCAGAAGGGACCCGCCGGCGCGATCTCGGTGGTGATGGGATCGCGCAACGCCTTCTGCGCCTGGTCGCGCGAGACCAGCGCCTGCTTCTGTTGCTCAGGACCAAAAGTATAGATGGCCGACCGGTACTGACTGCCGCGATCGGGGCCCTGCGCGTTGCCGCTGGTGGGGTCGTGCGTCTCCCAGAAGAACTCGAGGAGTCGCGCGTAGGTGACCTGCGCCGGATCGAACTCCACCAGGACCGCCTCGGCGTGACCGGTCGAGCCGGTGCACACGTCCTCGTAGGTAGGGTTCTTGGCGTCACCGCCGGCATAGCCGACAGCAGTCGCGACCACTCCCGGGACCTTGCGCAGCCGTTCCTCCACGCCCCAGAAGCAGCCCTGCGCGAAGATGGCCAGCTGGTCCTTCCCCTTGGGCGCAAGCGGAGTCCCGTGACCTGCGTTTCCGGGATTCGTGCCACAGGCGGGGTTCCCCACGCCGGCCTTCCCGCCGCCGGAGACCGCAACCATCACCAGGAGGCCCACGGCGACCAGCGGGAGCAAAAGCCACGCGCTCATCGGGCACCCTCGGGAAAGAGCGACAGGTACTGACCGTACCCCTCCGCTTCCAGCCTGGAGACCGGCACGAACCGGAGCGCGGCGGAGTTCATGCAGTAGCGCAGCCCGGTGGGCGCTGGTCCGTCTTCGAAGAGGTGGCCGAGATGGGAGTCCGCCAGCCGCGAGCGCACCTCGGTGCGCTTCATGAAGAGCTTGCCATCCACTCGCGTGGCCAGGTTCTCCGCCTCGAGCGGCCTGGTGAAGCTGGGCCAGCCCGTCCCGGAATCGAACTTGTCGAGCGAGCTGAAGAGGGGCTCGCCGGAGACGACGTCCACGTAGATGCCGGGCTCGTGGGCATCCCAGTACGGGTTGCGGAAGGGAGGCTCGGTGCCTTCGTGCTGCGTCACCCGGTATTGCTCGGGCGTCAGCCTCTTTTGCAGCTCCGCGTCGGAGGGCTTCTTGAAGGTGGCCATGGTCCGGCTCCGGGTGGAGCGCAAGGAATAGGCTCCGGCGCGAAGGCGCGCAAGCAAGACCGCGGCGCCGCCGTGAAATGCGCGGCTCGCCCGTCCGTCTAGCGGACATGAGACGGACGCTGGCGCTTGCCCTGATCTCGACTGCCGCGATGGCGCAGAACATGTTTCACGGCGACGCGGCGCACAGCGGCGTCTATGCGGGTCCCGGGCCCAGATCCGGCAAGGTCAAATGGGCGTTCAAGGCGGGCGGGCCCATCGTCACCTCGCCGGCGGTGGCGGCCGGCGTGATCTACTTCGGCGCGCTGGACGGCCACCTGCACGCCGTCTCGCAGGACACCGGCCAGGAGAAGTGGAAGTTCAAGTCGAAGATGCCCATCGCCTCCTCGCCGGCGGTGGCGGACGGCGTGCTCTACTTCGTCTCTTCCGCCGGATCGCTCGCCGCCCTCGACGTCAAAACCGGGAAGCCGAAGTGGGTGTTCCCCACCGAGTTCGAGCGGAAGTTCGAGGCCCGCCACCTGCACGGCTATCCGCCCGAGGCACAGACCATTCCCGACGCCTGGGACCTCTTCACCTCGTCGCCCACCGTGGCGGCGGGAAAGGTGTACTTCGGCAGCGGCGACGGGAACGTCTACGCGGTGGACGCGAAGTCCGGCCTGCTGCAATGGAAGTTCGCGACGCGCGACGTGGTCCACAGCTCGCCGGCGGTGGTCGATCGCACGGTCTACATCGGCAGCTGGGACAGCAACCTCTACGCCATCGACGCCGAGAGCGGACAGCAGCGCTGGGCCTTCAAGTCGGGCGAGGACGACGTCATCCACAACCAGGTGGGCTTCCAGTCCTCGCCCAGCGTGGTGGACGGCACGGTCTACATCGGCTGCCGCGACGCGCACGTCTACGCGGTGGACGGGGCCACCGGGCGCAAGAAGTGGGACTATCCCACCAGCAAGTCGTGGGTCATCGGGACGCCAGCGGTTCGCGACGGCATGGTCTACGTGGGCACCTCCGACAGCTCCCGCTTCATGGCGCTGGACGCGAAGAGCGGCCGGCTGCGGTTCAACTTCGACGCCAAGGCCTACGTCTTCTCCTCGGCGGCGCTGGCCGGAGATCTCGCCTACTTCGGCGATCACAATGGAAGGCTCTACGCAGTGGACGCGCGCAAGGGCACGCTCGCCTGGGAATTCCAGACCGAAGGCTCGAAACGCGATCCGCTCAAAGTGCTGAGTGCCGACGGCAGCCTCGTCCGCGAGGCCTTCGCGCCGCTGTTCGGCGATTTCCAGGACATGTACCTCGACTTCAACCGCTTCGTCTCCATCGGCGCGGTGGTCTCCTCTCCGGTGGTGGACGGCGGCGTGGCCTACTTCGGCTCGATGGACGGAAACCTCTACGCGGTGATGTAGCGCAGCTGCACCAGCCCCGAGGCGAAGCCCTTCGCCTCGATCAGGCGCAGCTGTATCCCGGGAAGGCCGCTCTCGAACAGCGGCCGGCCGGCGCCGAGGATGACAGGGATGACGTTGACGGTGATCTCCTCGACGGCGATCCCCGCGCGGAGAAAACCGCGGATGAGCATGCCGCCGTCGAGATAGACGCGGCGGACGCCCTCGCGCTCGAGCCGTTGCGCAAGCTCGCGCGGCGGGCCCGACCACAGCTCCTCGCCGTGTGCGGGGCTCGCCGGCCGCGTGGTGCAGACGATCACGCGCTTGTCGCCGTATGGCCACTGCGGGAAAGCGAGCACCGTCTCGTAGGTTCCCCGGCCAATCACCAGCGTGTCGATGGAGGCGAAGAAGGCGGCGTAGCCGTGCTCCTCGCTCTCGAAGGGCGTCAGCCAGTCGAGGCTGCCGTCGGGGCGGGCGATGAACCCGTCCAGGCTCGTCGCGATGAAGACCGCGAAACGGACCGGCATGGTCACGGCCTCACCAGCGCCGCCTCGAGGACGCGCGCGACGTGCATCGCCTCGCGTCCGGCGCCGTCCGCGATCTGGTGCCGGCAGCTCGTCCCATCGGCGACGATCAGCGCCCCTTCCGGCGCGCCGCGCACGGCGGGAAGCAGGCTGCGTTCCGCCATCTTCATCGACACCTCGTAGTGCTCGGCCTCGTACCCGAAGGCGCCGGCCATTCCGCAGCAGCTGGAGTCGATGGGCTTGACGGTCAGTCCCGGCACGAGTTGGAGGGCGGCGACCACGTCCGGCAGTGCGCCGAGCGCCTTCTGGTGGCAGTGGCCGTGCAGGTACACCTCGCGTGAGCCATTGCTGGCGAAGGGCAGCTTCAGCTCGCCGCGGCGCGCCTCGGAAACCAGGAACTCCTCCAGCAGCATCGCCTGCTTCGCGATGGGCCCCACCGCGTCCGACTTGATCACGGCGCCCAACTCGTCCCGCAGCGTCAGCAGGCAGGAAGGTTCGATGCCCACGATGGGAATCCCCCGCGCAGCGTACGGTCCGAGCGCCTCGACGACGCGCCCCAACTCGACGCGCGCCTCGTCCACCAGGCCGGCGCTGAGGAAGGTGCGCCCGCAACAGAGCGGACGCTTCGACCGGTCCTCGACGACGTTGTACCCGCCCGCCTCCAGCACCGCCCGCGCGGCGCGCGCGTTCTCGGGCTCGAAGTAGCGCGAGAAGGTGTCCACCAGCAGCACCACTTCCTTTCCGCCGGCCTTCGCCGCCGGCGCCTGGTAGATGTCTCGCCGCCAGGCGGGCAGCTTGCGGCGCCGGCTCATCCCCGTGAGCTTCTCGGCGACGAAGGCCAGTGCCGCGGCCGAGTTGCGCAGGTTGATCAGCGGCGCCATCCGGCTGGCGGCACGCGCGTAACGCGGCAGGTATGCGGTGAGCCGCGATTTGTTGGAGAGACCGTGGCGCTGGTGCCAATGGTGGAGGAATTCGATCTTCATCCGCGAGACGTCCACGCCTACCGGGCATTCACGCTTGCAGGCCTTGCAGGCGACGCACAGGTCCAGCGTGCGCTTCATCTCGTGGGAGGTGAGCGCGTCGGGTCCCAGCTGCCCGCTGAGCGCGAGCCGCAGGCTGTTGGCCCGGCCGCGGGTGACGTCCTTCTCCTCCAGCGTGGCCAGGTAGCTGGGACACATCACCGCCTCGAACTTGCGGCAGTGCCCGTTGTTGTTGCACATCTCCGCCGCGGCCAGGAATCCGCCGCTCTCCGACCAGTCCAGCGCGGTGGCGATGGGCAGCGCGCCGTACCCGGGCTTGTAGCGGAAGAGGGTGCGGTCATCCATCCGCGGCGCGCGCACGATCTTGCCGGGGTTGAGCAGGCCCGAAGGATCGAAGGCGTCCTTCACCTCCTCGAAGGCGCGCACCAGGCGCTCCCCGAACATCATCTGGTGGAACTCGGAGCGGCTCAGGCCGTCGCCGTGCTCGCCGGAGTGCGAGCCCTTGTACTCCTTGACGATGGAGAAGGCCTCCTCGGCGATGGCGCGCATCTTCCTCGCCCCCGACTCGTCCTTCATGTTGAGGATGGGCCGCACGTGCAGGCAGCCCACCGAGGCGTGCGCGTACCAGGTGCCCTCGGTGCCGTGCTTGTGGAAGAGGTTGGTCAGGCGGTCGGTGAACTCCGCCAGCTTGTCGAGGGGAACCGCGCAGTCCTCGATGAACGAGACCGGCTTTCCGTCCCCCTTCATCGACATCATGATGTTGAGGCCGGCCTTGCGCACCGCGGTCATGTCCGTCTGCGATTTCGCGTCGGGCGTGCGCACCACGGCGCCGGGATGGCCGTGGTCGGCCATCAGTTGCTCGAGACGCGAGACCGACGCGTGCAGCGGCGCCTCCTCGTCGCCGGCGAATTCCACAAGCAGGATGGCCTCGGGCGTCCCGCGAACGTACTTCTCCAGCGTGGAGCGGAAGGTGGCGATCCGTCGGGCCAGATCCATCATCGTGCGATCCACCACTTCCACGGCGGTGGGATTCAGCTCGACGATGAAGCGGGTCATGTCCATCGCGTCGTAGAACCGAGCGAAGTGGCAGATGCCGCCTGCCTTGTATCTGGGAATCCGGCTCAGCTTGAGCTTGATGCGGGTGAAGAAGCCGAGCGTGCCTTCCGAGCCGACCATCAGCCGCGCGAGGTTGGGACGCTGGCCGCCCAACGTCTCCAGATTGTAGCCGCCCACCTTGCGCAGCAGCCGCGGGACGCGCAGCGCGATCTCTTCGGCGTTGGCGGCGTGGAGCGCGAGCATCCTCCGCACCAGCTCGCCCAGCCGCCCGGGGCGATTTTCCGGAACCTCCCCGAACACCAGGCGCGTCCCGTCCGCGAGCGCCGCCTCCACCTCGAGGACGTTGTGCACCATGATGCCGTACTTGATCGAGCGCGTGCCGGCGGAGTTGTTGCCGGTCATGCCGCCGATGGTGGCGTTGGCCGAGGTGGAGACGTCCACGGGGAAGTGCCAGCCTGTCTTGCGGAGCTGCCGGTTGAGCTCGTCGAGCACGATTCCTGGCTGCACCACCGCGGTGCCCGCCTCCGCGTCCACCTCGAGGACCTGGTTCATGTGCCGGCTGGTGTCCATCACCAGCGCGCGCCCCAGCGTCTGCCCGTTCTGCGAGCTGCCTCCGCCGCGGGCGATCACCGGAAATCCTTCTTCGCGCGCAAGCCGGATGGCGGCCTCCACGTCCTCCGCGTCGCGCGGAAGCGCCACCCCGATGGGCTCGATCTGGTAGATGGACGCGTCGGTCGAGTAGCGGCCGCGGCTGAAGGGATCGAAGAGGACTTCGCCTCGCAGCACCTTGCGCAGGCGCGAGGCGAGGCCGGGGTCTCCGGGGGGGCAGGCCATGGCCGCTGGCATATCGGATCCACGCGCGGATGAGGAGCCGTCGCCTTCCGTGCCCTCTGTGCCTATGTTCCGCGGTCATGAAGCCCTACGTCATCTGCCACATGTGCACGACCATCGACGGCAGGATCCTGACCGATCGCTGGCCGAGGCTGCCCGGCAAGAGCAGCGGCGCGAAGCTGTTCGAGAGTACCGCCGATACGTTCGGCATCGGCGCCTGGATGGTGGGAACCACCACCATGCAGGAATTCGCGGGCCGCAACGTCAAGCTGAAGGCGAGCGGCAAGCGCATCCCCAAGGCGGACCATGTCGCCGACCGCCGCGCGCGCCGCTTTGCCATCGGCGCGGACGCGAAGGGGAAGCTGCGCTTCCAGCGGCCCGACGTCGAGGGCGACCACGTGGTGCTGCTGGTCAGCGAGAGGGTGAGCAGCGCCTGGCTTGCGCACCTCCAGGCCGCCGGCGTCTCGTATCTCTTCTGCGGGAAGCAGGACGTCGACGTGAAAGTGGCGGTCGAGAAGCTGCGGCGCGTCCTCGGCATCCGGAAGCTGATGCTGGAGGGCGGCGGCACCTTCAACGGGGCCCTGCTCCACGCCGGGCTGGTCGACGAGATCAGCCAGGTGGTGGTTCCGGTGGTGGATGGCGGCCGGGGAATCACCACCATCTTCGACATCCCCGGCGACCCTCCGCCGAAGGCCGCTGCGGCGCTGCGCTTGAAATCGCATCGGAAGTTGCCCGGCGGAGTGAATTGGTTTCGCTATCGCGTCAATCGCCGGTGAACGTGCAACCGCACTATCGGTTGACGACGCTGCCCTCGGCCGATAGACGCACGCGAATCATGGACAATGCATCGATCGCGTCCGGCTTCCGCGATCTTTCCACCGCTCTCCTCGCCGACGCATGCCTGCGCAACGATATCCCCGTCCGTATGGCGCCGGCCGGCATCCGGCCGCTTCTGCCGCGCACGCGCCTCGCCGGCAGGGTCCTTCCCGCCCGACATTCCGGCAGCGTGGACGTTTTCCTCGAAGCGATGGGCTCGGCGCAACCGGGCGATGTGCTGGTGATCGACAACGCGGGAAGGACCGACGAGGCCTGCATCGGTGATCTGGTCGTCCTCGAAGCCGGCGCTTGTGGCCTCGCCGGATTGGTCGTCTGGGGACTCCACCGTGACACCGCGGATCTGGAAAGCATCGGCATTCCAGTGTTCAGCTATGGGGCCTGCTCTTCGGGTCCGCGGCGGCTCGATCCCCAGTCGCCGGTGGCGCTGCTCTCGGCACGGTTCGGAGACTTCCTGGTGGGGCGGGAGGACATGGTCTTCGCCGATGCGGACGGCGTGGTGTTCGCTCCGGCCCCCGGTGGTGCGGAGCTGCTGGAGTTGGCCGCGTCGATCTCGCGGCGGGAGCGCGATCAGGCCACCCTCGTCGGGCAGGGGCGAACGCTCCGGCAACAGCTCCGGTTCGAGGAATACCTGGGGCGCCGGGCGGGCGACGCCTCATACACTTTCCGCCGCCACCTGCGGCACCTGGGCGGGGCCATCGAGGAGTAGGAGGAGATCCGGTGACTGCAAGTGTGTCGGTGGGGTTCATCGGGCTGGGCACGATGGGCGAGCCCATGGCCCTCAGGCTGGTCAAGGCGGGCACGCCGCTCCTGGTCTGGAACCGGTCGCCCGCGAAGAGCGCCGTCCTGGCGGCCGCGGGCGCGGCGGTGGCGAGGGATGCGCCCGACGTCTTCGCGCGATGCGAGGCGATCATCCTCATGCTGCGCGACGGGGCAGCCATCGACGCGGTGCTCGCGCGTGGCCAGCCCGATTTCAAGCGCCGCGTCCAGGGCAGGACGTTGATCAACATGGGGACGCCGGCGCCGGCGTGGTCGAGGTCGCTGGACGACGACGTCCGCGCCGCCGGAGGACGATACGTGGAGGCGCCCGTCTCCGGATCGCGCAAGCCCGCGGAGAGCGGCCAGCTGGTGGCAATGCTGGCGGGGGATCCGGCCGACGTGGAATCGGTGCGGCCGCTGCTGGCTCCGATGTGCCGCGCGAGTGTGCCCTGCGGGGCGGTCCCCGGGGCGCTCTTGATGAAGCTGGCGGTCAACCTGTTCATGACGGCCATCGTCGTAGGCCTCGCCGAGTCCATGCACTTCGCCGCAGGGCACGGCCTGGCTCTCTCGCGCCTGGTGGCGGTTCTCGACGCCAGCCCCATGGCCAGTGACGTGTCGCGGGTGAAGGCCGAGAAGCTCCTGGTCCAGGACTTCTCCGCGCAGGCCGCCATCTCCAACGTGCGCGAGAACGTACGGCTGATCGCCGAGGCTGCCCGCGAAGCCGGCATCGCCTCCCCGGTGCTGGATGCCTGCCACGCGCTCTATGGCGAGACGCAGGCCCTGGGACTGGGGGCGTCCGACATGGTCGCGGTGATCCGGGCCATCGAGCAGCGCACCGCCGCGCTGCGCGCTTCCCGGGCTTGACTCGATTCCGATCTGCGGAACGATCCCGGCCGCGGGGCTCGACTCGGCAGCATGCGGCTGCCAGAATGCCCCCGCTGGCGCATCGGCTTCCAACCTCCGGGGGATCCCATGTTTCGCATACTCGTCGTCGCTGCTGCCGGATTGCTCGCCGCACCCACCGTGCTCGCCGAAGACAGCATCAAGATCGCGATCGTCGGACCGATGGCCTTCGCCCAGGGTGAGAACCAGTGGGCAGGTGCCGAGATGGCCCGCGACGAGATCAACAAGGAAGGCGGCATCTCGGTGGGCGCCAAGAAGCGCAAGATCGAGATCGTCCGCGTCGACAGCAACGAGATCCAGTCGGTGCCCGACGCCACCAACGCCATGGAGCGCGCCGTCACGCGGGAGAAGGCCGACTTCGTGATCGGCGGCTTCCGTTCCGAGGCGGTGCTCGCCATGCAGGAAGTGGCCATGGACAACAAGAAGATCTTCCTCGGCTGCGGCGCGGCAGACGCCAAGCTCGGCGCCAACGTGGAGAAGGACTACGAGCGCTACAAGTACTGGTTCCGCGTCGCGCCGCTCAACTCGCCGGGGCTGGGGAAGACGCTCTTCGCGGTGCTGGGGAGCATCGCCGGCCAGATCCGCACCGATCTGAAGAAGGACACGCCCAAGGTGGCCATCCTCGCCGAGAAGGTGATGTGGACCGAGGCCATCGTGAAGGCAGCGCAGGCGAACCTGCCCAAGATGAAGATGGAGGTGGTGGGCCTCTGGCAGCCCTCACCCAACGCCACCGACGTGACCGCCGAGCTGGCCGCCATCGATCGCGCCGGCGCCGACATGGTCTTCACCGCGCTCTCGGGCCCGGTGGGCGTGGTGGTGGGCCGGCAGATGGGCGAGCGCAAGATGCGCGCCGTCGCCTTCGGCATCAACGTCGAGGCGCAGAAGGACGGCTTCTGGGAAGCCACCGCGGGCAAGGGCAACTACGTCGCCACCCTCGACACCTACGCGGAGGTGGAGATGACGCCCAAGATGATCCCCTTCGTGAAAGCGTTCAAGGAGCGCTACCACAAGACGCCCACCTACAACGCGGGCACCTATGACGCCATCCACCTGCTCAAGATCGTCATCGAGCAGGCCGGCACCATCGACGCCAACAAGCTGGTGCCTCTCCTGGAGAAGACGAAGTACGTGGGCACCGGCGCCGACCTCGAGTTCGACAAGATGCACGACCCCATCTGGGGGCTGGGCAAGGACACCGGAATCGCCGTGCAGTGGCAGAACGGCAAGAAGGTGCCCTTCTGGCCCACCGAGGTGAAGGGGATGAAGAAGTTCGGGCTGCCCGGCGAGAGCTGACGCCGGGATGTTCCAGGACATCCTCGTCACCGGCCTGGTCAACGGCAGCGCCTACGCGCTGCTCGCCATCGGCTTCTCGCTGATCTTCGGCGTGGCCCGCATCGTCAACATCGCCCACACCGCCTTCTACATGCTGGCCGCGTATTTCCTCTACGCGGCGCTGGTCCAATTCGGGATGGGCGTCGTGCTCTCGGGCGTGCTGGCGGTGGTCTCGGTGACGCTGCTCTCGCTGGTCTGTTACCGCCTGGTGATCGAGCCGGTGCGCCAGCACGAGGCCGCCGTCCTCATCGCCACCATCGCGCTGGCGCTCATCTTCCAGGAGTTGGCGCTGCGCATCTTCGGCGGCAGCTACCTGGGAATTCCCTCCGCCATCGAGGGCGTCGCCAACGTCTTCGGCATCGCCATCCCCTGGCAGCGGCTCCTCATCCTCGGGGTCGCGGCGGGGGTGCTGCTGCTGTCCTGGTTCCTGCTCTACCGCACGCGCCTCGGCCTGGCCATCCGCGCCACCGCCAACGACCTGGAGGTGGCGAGCCTGATGGGGATGGACGTGAACCGCGTGGCCATGGCCACCGTTGCCATCTCGGTGGGGCTGGCCGCCATCGCCGGCGTGTCGGTGGCGCCGGTGTTCGTGGTCGATCCGTTCATGTGGCTGGCGCCGCTCGTGACGGTGCTCTCGGTGGTGGTGCTGGGCGGGCTCGGCAGCATCAAGGGGAGCGTGGTAGGGGCGCTGGTGATCGGATACGTGGAGGCCATCACCGTCTTCGTGCTGCCGCAGGGCGCGTTCCTCAAAGGGGCGGTGGCGCTCTCCATCATGGTGATCGTCCTGCTGGTGCGGCCGGAGGGTCTCTTCGGCGTGTCCTTCGAGGAGGAACGCTGACCTCGCCCCTCTTCCTCGCCCGCCGCGCCTGGGCACAGCTGCGCGGCGAGGTCCTGGTGCTGCCCTCGCGCACGTTGGCGCTGGCGTGGGTGGTCGCGGTGGTCCTGCTGCCGGTGGTGGTGCCCGATCCCTATGTCCTGCGGGTCGCCGCCATGACCTGCATCTTCGCGGGCTTTGCCGCGAGCTGGGATCTGCTCGCCGGATATGCGGGCCAGGTGAACTTCGGCCACGCGCTGTTCTTCGGCGCCGGCGCCTACGGCAGCGCGCTGCTCTCGCTGCGGCTCGACTTCCCGCCCTGGATCGCGGTCGCCACAGGGGCGCTGATCGCCACCGCCATCGGCCTGTGCGTGGGATATCTCTGCTTGCGGCTGCGCGGATCGTACCTGTCGCTCGCCACGCTGGCGTTCCCGCTCATCCTCATCGGCCTGCTCTTCGCCTTCCCGGACTTCTCCGGCGGCGAGCTGGGCGTGACCGGCCTGCGGTCCCTGGCCTCCTCGCGCATCGGCAACTACTACGTCGCCGCCGGAGCGATGCTGGTGCTGGTGTTCGGGACCTGGGCATTCGCGGATTCCCGCTTCGGCCTCATCCTGCACGCCATCCGGGACGACGAGTTGGCGGCGCGCGCCTCCGGCATCGACACCACCCGCTACAAGATGGCCGTCTTCGCCATCTCCGCGGCGGCGGCGGGCATCAGCGGCGCGCTCTACGCCCACTTCATGCGCGGCGCTGGCCCTTCCACACTGGAGACGGCGCTCTCCTTCCAGGTGGTGATCTGGGGCGTGTTCGGCGGCCTCGCCACCATCTACGGCCCGGTGATCGCCGTCTTCGTCCTCTACCCGTTGACCGAGTGGCTGGGCAGCTTCAGCGCCTTCGGTGAGCTGCGCCTGCTCATCTTCGCGGTCGTGGTGCTGCTGGTGCTGCTCTTCATGCCGCGCGGCCTGACGCCGTGGATCCGCGATCGCATCGAGACGCGCTGCCCGCGCTGCAAGCAGCAGAACCCGGCGTGGCGCGGAGCCTGCCGGGTCTGCGGCGCCGGGCTGCACGTCGCACAGGGGGGCCCCCTTCAGCGCTCGGGGTAGCGCCAACCTCTCGAGGACGAGCGGAACTGAGCGGCTACAGCCGGAAGGGTTTGCTGTGCCGAGGAACGGGCCGCCGGCGGAGCACTTCGACGGGCGCGGTGAACTGGGCGAGGAAGCGGAAGTAGTCCTCGGTTTTCATCGCGCGGGCGGCGCGTGCGGACGCACGCAGCGCCTCCACCTCTTCTTTCGTCGCCGCGCGAAACTCAAGGTAGTCGTTTGAGCTCATCGAATCTCGCTCCAAGGCCGCAGCGTTCGAAGTAGCGGCCAATCGACGCGCCCGAGGCGAGCGTCCTTGTGCAGGTGGTTGGAAAAGCCCTCGGAGACGTGGAGACGCTCGTACCCGAGCTGATCGAGATGCTCGAGGAGCAACGGCTTCGCCTTGTCCTCCACCACCATGTCGAGGTCGCTCGTCGCACGCGAGAGGCCATGCGCGTGGAGCGCGAGCGCCCCGGCAAGCGCTCCACGGAATTGATGCCGCTCGAGGAACTGCACGAGGTCCGCGAGCACGGCGGCGAAGTCCACGAGATGCCTCCTGGCGGGAGTATACGACGGGGAATCGCCACCAAAGCGGCAGACGCGGACCGGAGCCGACTGGACCCTGCTGCAGAGCCGCTCCGTCAGAGCCCCAGGTAGCCGGCGCGAAGCGTCTCGTTGGCCATCATCTGCGCCGCCGTGCCCTCGGCGATGATGCGTCCCTGCGAGAGCACGTAGTTGCGGCTGGCCATGCGGAAGACCTGCGCGACCTCCTGCTCGACCAGGAGCACCGGCGTGCCCTGCGCGTGGATCTTGCCGATGGCAGCGAACAGCTCCTCGCGCACGCGCGGCGCCAGCCCCAGCGAAGGCTCGTCGATGGCCAGCAGCTTGGCCTCGTACATGAGCGCCCGCCCGGTGGCGAGCATCTGCTGCTCGCCGCCGGACAGGCGGCCGGCCAGCTGCTGCTTGCGTTCGGCGAGTCGGGGAAAGAGCGCGTAGCAGCGATCGAGGCTGCGCCGTCGTTCCCCGGCGTCGCGCGAGAGATACGCTCCAGCCAGCAGATTCTCCTCCACACTCAGCTCGCGGAACGGCCGCCGCCGCTCCGGACAGTGGACCAGGCCCAGCTCGCGGATCTGGTGCGCCTGCAGCCGATCGATGCGCTGGCCGGCGAAGTGCACCTCGCCCTCCAGCACGATCTCTCCGTCCACCCCGCGCTTCATCCGCTCCTCGAAGCGGACCAGCCCGGAGATGGCGCGCAGCAGCGTGGACTTGCCGGCGCCGTTGGGCCCGACCAGCCCCACGAACTCGCCCGGCTCCACCCGGAGCGAGACGCCGCCCAGGATGACCGCCTTGTCGTAGCGGACCGCGAGGTCCTTCACCTCAAGGAGCGGCGGCATTCGCGGACCCCAGGTAGGCTTCCACCACCTTCGGATTCTTCACGATCTCGGCGGGCGTTCCGTCTGCCAACACCTCGCCGTGGTCCATGACGATGACCCGGTCGGCGATGGACATCAGCTCCTTCAGCTTGTGCTCGATCATCAGCACCGCCGGCCCTTCGGAGTGCAGCCTGCCGAAGCGGCCGCCCTTGTGCAGCCGCTTGATCGAGCGCGCCAACAGCTCCGACTCGGCCGGGTTGAGGCCCCCCAGCGGCTCGTCGAGCAGCAGCAGCTCCGGCTCGGTGGCGATGGCGCGCGCCACCTCCAGCCGCTTGAGATCTCCCTGCGAGAGCGCCGAGGCCGGCTCCAGCGCCTGGTCGGCGATGCCCACGAACTCCAGCGCGTCCATCGCCTTGGCGTCGATCTTTCGCACCCAGTCGCCGCGGGCGTGGGCGCGCGGCGCGAGCAGCGGCACCATCACGTTGGCGATGATGGGCAGGTGGCGGAAGGGCCGCGTGTTCTGGAAGGTGCAGGCGATCCCGAGGTTGACCACCTCCGGGACGCTGAGCGAGCTGATGTCCTGGCCGTTGAAGATCACCTTGCCGGTGTCCGTGCGCAGCACGCGCGTGATCAGGCGCAGCAGGGTGGTCTTGCCCGCGCCGTTGGGGCCGATCAGGCCGACGATCTGGTCGCGCCGCAGCTCGAAGCTGACCTCGTTGACGGCGAGCAGGCCGCCGAAGCGGCGGGTGAGGCGCTCGATGCGGAAGAACGGGTCCGGCACTATACGGCCGCACCGTCGTCGCGCAGCTCGCGGCGGGAGACCTTGCCCACGTCGGTGCGCGGCAGCTCTCCCCGGAACTCCACCTGTTGAGGAACCTTGTAGGGCGCCAGCCGCTCGCGGCAGTAGGCCTTGATCTGGTCCTCGTCCACCTTGCCGCGCGCGTCGGCCTGCAGCACCACGATGGCCTTGATGCGCTGCCCGAGCGCGGGGTCGGGGACGCCGATGACGCCCGCCGCCTTCACTTGAGGATGCGCGTAGAGCACCTCCTCGACGTCCTTGGCGAACACCGAGTAGCCCTTGCACTTGATCAGGTCTTTCGAGCGATCGTGGAAGTGGAAGTACCCCTCCTCGTCCATGCGCACCAGATCGCCGGTCCGCAGCCAGCGGCGGTCATCGCGCACCAGGAAGGCGCGCGCGGTCTCCTCGGGACGGCGCCAGTAGCCGATCATCACGCTGGGGCCGGAGAGCACCAGCTCGCCGATCTCGCCGGGCGGAACGAAGGCCTGCGTCTCGGGATCGATCACCGCCGCCAGCACCTCGGGCACCGGACAACCGAACGAGCCGGCCTTGGGGCGCTGGAGCGGGTTGACGTGGCTCAACGCGCAAGTCTCGGAGAGCCCATAGCCCTCGATGATGCTGGAGCCGGTGCGGCGCGACCAGCCCTTGGTGGTCGATTCGTGCAGCGTGTCGGCGCCGGAGAGCACCAGCTTGAGGCGCTTCCAGTCCACCTTGCCGGTGTCCTTGTGGTCCTTGAGGTACTCGTAGAGGGTGGGCACTCCGAAGAAGACGGTCGCCTGGTAGCGCTCCATCGCCGCGAGGATGGCCTCTGTGTCCGGGCTGGTGAAGAGCACCAGCAGATGGCCCTGGGTCAGGCCGTTGAGCATGATCACCACCTGCCCGTAGATGTGGAAGAAGGGCAAGAACGCGATCACCACCTCCTTCCCGGGGACGAAGCCGGGAAAGGTCGCGGCTGCGAGGGCCTGCGCCGCCAGCATGTTGGCGTGGGTGAGCATCACGCCCTTGGGATGGCCGGTGGTGCCGCCGGTGTAGGGCAGCGCCGCCAGATCGGTGGCGGGATCGATGACCACCGCCGGCGGCTTCGGCGGGTACTTCTTGAGGAGATCCCGCAACTGGTGCACATTCGCGGCGGGCGCGATGCGCGGCGTCCCCAGGTTCACCTCCGGAAAGAGGCGCGCCAGCGCGGTCTTGCCGAGGAGCCGCTTGAGCGGAGGCAGGTACTCGCCCACGCTGGTCACCACCACCGCGTCGAGAGGCGCGCCGCACTTCTCCACCTTTTCGTAGAGGAGATCCTGGCACACCACCACGCGCGCGCCGCTGTCCTCCAGCTGGTAGCGGACTTCGTGGCTGGTGTAGAGCGGGCTGATGCTGGTGACGGCCGCGCCGCACTTGAGGGCCGCAAAGTAAGCGATGACGAACTGCGGGCTGTTGACCAGGTAGAGCGCCACCCGGTCGCCCTTCTTCACGCCCAGGTCCGCCAGCGCGCAGGCGAGCCGATCGGCGGCGTCGCGCAGCTCGCCGTAGGTGATGTTCCTTCCGTAGAAGACCAGCGCGGTGCGGCGGGGCCAGCGGTCGGCCGCGTCGTCGAAGAGCTTGAAGACCGGCCTCGCCTCGAAGGCGACCGAGCTCGGCACGCCCTCTTGGTAGAACTTCACCCACGGCTTCGCCAGGTAGCGCTCGAGGGTCGGGTCCATGATTTCAAGGAAAGCAGAAAAAGCCCGGCGCGTCACCGCGCGCCGCGGAAAGGTTTCGCCTCGCGGAATGCCGCCGCCGCGCAGCTTGACCCCCGCGGGCGCGCAGGGACAATCCGGTCATGCCGGTCGGGTTCATCGAAGAACAGGGGCGTCGCCTGCTCCTGCTCGACTTCTCGAAGCTGAAAGATCCGGCCGCCACGCTGGTCGAGATCGAGG
>DASRTX010000612.1:0-3478 GCA_035655715.1 Myxococcales bacterium
CTGAGGCATTGGGGGGGATGTTAGTCCCGCCCGCAGGGGGTAGCCACCCCTCGGCGGCTCCCCTTGTTGCTGCGGTGATCACTGATCACGTCGTCGCGGGAGTCCATCCCGCCTGAATCAGCGATGCGGAACGGCAGTTACAGCAGCCCCGGCTTCCCCGCCCGCCACCGCGCCAGGTCCGTCGCCAGCAGCGCCACGTGCTCGCGCTCCTCCGCAGCCAGCTCCTTGTAGATCTGCGCTTCTGGCGATCCCGGAGGGCACTCCTTTTCGTGCCGGGCGAAGAATTCCTCGGCCTTCTCCTCGAAGGCGATGGCGATGCGGAAGAGGTTGTCCGCCTCCTCCGGGCGGTTGGGAACGCCGGCGTACAGCGCCGCGCGATCGAGGTGCAGGTCGCCTGGCGCGGGCGGCTCCACGTGATATCGGGCCGCCAGCGTCTCCATGTGCTCCCGCTCCATGACGACGAAGCGCGAGAAGAGCTCGCGCAGGGACGGGTCCCGCGCCTCCCGCGCGGCGCGGTGGTAGAAGGCCATGCCGCCCAGCTCGATCTCGAAGGCGGTGCGGATGGCTTCCAGCGAGGCGGTGCCCTCGGGCCGGCGTTCATCCACCGAGCGCAGCGTGCCGCCACACGAAGGACACATGCCGTAGGGAAAGGCGAACCCTTCGCTCACCTTGCCGCAATCGTCGCAGCGCCAGGCGAGGCGCGCGCCCGCGCAGCAGACGTAGGACTCGTCGCCTTCGATGGGGCGGTGGCACTTCGGACAGACCAGCCCGGTGAACTCGTCGGTGGCGGGGAGCATGGCCACCTCCTCTGACTCGGAGAGGGGCTCGGGCGGAACGAAGGCGTCGGCCTGCTCCTGAGTCACCGGCCACTGCTTGCCGGACTTGAGGTATGCGGCGATCGAGCGCGCGGCGCGCCGGCCTGCGCCCATGGCGAGGATCACCGTGGCGCCGCCGGTGACGATGTCGCCGCCGGCGAAGACGCCGGGCAGCGAGGTGGCCTGCGTGCCGCCGTCGTTGGCGACGATGTTGCCGCGCTTGTCCAGCGCGAGCCCGGGCGTGGACCGCGAGAGGATGGGGTTGGCCTTGGTCCCCAGCGCGTAGATGACGGTGTCGCAGGCCAGATCCTTGAAGCGGCCCGTCGCCGCCGGCTTGCGCCGGCCCTTCTCGTCGGGCTCGCCGAGCTGCATCTCCTCCACCCGGATGCCGCTGACGTTGCCCCCGCCTTCGACGTGGATCTCCACCGGCGCGTGGAGGAAGAAGAACTCGATGCCTTCCTCCCTCGCATGGCGCAGCTCTTCCACCCGCGCGGGCGCCTCGGCCTCGCTGCGGCGGTACACGCAGCGCACCGTGGGCGCGCCCAGGCGCTTGGCCACCCGAAGGCAGTCCATGGCGGTGTTGCCCGCGCCGATCACCACCACGCTCTTGCCGACGTTGACCGGTGTGTCGCGCAGCGGGAACTGGTCGCCACCCATGAGGTTGACCCGGGTGAGGAACTCGTTCGCGGAATAGACCTGCCCCGCGAACTCGCCGGGGATGCCCAGGAACGCCGGCGAGCCGGCGCCCACGCCCACGAAGGCGGCGTCGAACCTCTTTTCTTCGAGAAGCTGGCGGATGGTGAAGGTCTTGCCGATCACCTTGTTGGTCTCGATGCGAACGCCAAGGTCGACGAGGCGCCTCACCTCGCGGTCGATGATGTCCCGCGGCAGGCGGAAGGAGGGGATGCCGTAGCGGAGCACGCCGCCCGCCACGTGCAGCGCCTCGAAGACCGTGACGTCGCAGCCGTAGCGCACCAGGTCGGCGGCGGCCGCGAGCCCCGACGGTCCCGATCCACAGATGGCCACTCGCCCCAGCTTCTCTTGTGGCCGGAAGCGGGGCGGAGTCACCGGCGCCGGCCGCGCGTTGTCGCCGACGAAGCGCTCCAGCCTGCCGATGGCCACCGGCTCCAGCTTCTTGGCCACGATGCACTGCGCCTCGCACTGCGTCTCCTGGGGACAGACGCGGCCGCAGATGGAGGGGAAGATGCTGGCCTCGTGGATGGTGGCCAGCGCGCCCTCGAGGTCGCGCACGATCAGGTGCCGGATGAAACGCGGGATGTCGATGGCCACCGGACATCCGGCGATGCAGGTGGGCCTTGCGCACTGGATGCAGCGCTCCGCCTCTTGCAGCGCGTCCTGCAGCGCGTAGCCGAGGTTGACCTCCTTGAAGTTGGCGGCGCGCTCCTTCGCGTCGCGCTCGGGCATGCGCGTCTGCTTGGGCTGCAGCTCCTTGAGCTTCTTGTAGTTGCGCTTCTGCTCGTCGAACAGTTGCGTCTCCAGCTTGCAGACGTGCGCGTAGTCGTCATTGGCGGCGCGCTCCAGCACCTTGAAGCGGCCCTGCCGCGCGACCAGCTCCTTGAAGTCCACCTGGTGGCCGTCGAAGTCGGGTCCGTCCACGCAGGCGAACTTCACCTGTCCGCCGACCGTCGCGCGGCACGACCCGCACATGCCGGTGCCGTCCACCATGATGGTGTTGAGGGAAACCATGGTCTTCACGCCGTGCGGCCGGGTGGTCTCGGCGCAGGCCTGCATCATCGGCAAGGGACCGATGGCCACCACCAGGTCGGGGCAATCGGCGACCAGCACGTCCTCGAGCGCGGCGGTGACGAAGCCTTGGCGGCCGTACGAGCCGTCGTCGGTGCAGACGATCAGCTCGTCGCAGTGCTTGCGGAACTGCTCCTCCCAGAAGACCAGCTCCTTGCCGCGGAAGCCGATGATGCCAGTGACGCGGTTGCCGGCTTCCTTGAAGGCGCGGAGCTGCGGGTAGATGGGCGCCACGCCGAGCCCGCCGCCCAGCAGCACCACGTGGCCGACGCGCTCCACGTGCTGCGGCTGGCCGAGGGGGCCCACGAAGTCGAGGAAGGAGTTGCCCTGGCGGTACTCGTCGCGCATCTCGCGCGTGCTCTTGCCGAGCGCCTGGATCACCATGGTGATGGTGCCGCGCTCCGCGTCCATGTCGGCGACGGTGAGCGGGATCCGCTCCGCCTTGTCGTGCAGCCGGACCATGACGAAATGGCCGGCCCGCGCGGCCCGAGCCACGTCGGGCGCCTGCACCTCCCAGAGGAAGGTGGTGTCCGAGAAGGACTCGCGGCGGACGATCTCGTACATCGCAGTGCCTCCGTGGAAAGGGTCCCGGAGGTTCTGCAAGAGGCGGGCGCGAGAGGTTCCAGAGGAGGTGCGAGCGCGACCGCGCACGGTTTGCGCGCAGCGTCGGCCTCGGAGGCGCAATTCCTGCGTCCGGCCATTCGCGCTTTTCGAGAGATCCCGGCATCTTCCTGCCCGGGAGCGAGAAAAGGGCGGCAAGCTGTCGATCCGGGCAGGTCCTCGTTCGACTTCACGACAAGGAGGACACACCGATGCAATACCTGCTGCTCATCTACGAGAACGAGAAGCGCTTCGCAAAGGGCTACGATCCCGCCGAGCTGAAGGAATACCGCGGGCTC
>DASRTX010000613.1:0-4097 GCA_035655715.1 Myxococcales bacterium
CGATGGCGATGGCGGTGGCCGCGCTGGTCGAGCGCAAGGTGAAGCGCATCGTCCTGTGCCGGCCGGCAGTGGAAGCTGGTGAAAAGCTTGGCTTTTTGCCGGGCGACCTGGCCGAGAAGGTGAGCCCGTACCTGCGGCCGCTCTACGATGCCCTGCACGACCTGATGGACATCGACCGCGCCCAGGATCTGATCGAGCGCGGCACGGTGGAGGTGGCGCCGCTCGCCTTCATGCGCGGGCGCACCCTCAACGACGCCTTCGTCATCCTCGACGAGGCGCAGAACACCACCACCGAGCAGATGAAGATGTTCCTCACCCGCCTGGGCTTCGGCTCCAAGGCGGTGATCACCGGCGACCGCACGCAGGTGGACCTGCCGTCGGGCAAGGCCTCCGGAATGATGGACGCCATGCAGATCCTCAAGGACATCGAGGGAATCCGCTTCTGCGAGTTCACCGACCGCGACGTGGTCCGCCACCCGCTGGTGCAGGAAGTCGTGCGCGCCTACGACGTGGCGCAAGCCAGACGGGAAGCGGAGCAAGCCGCGAAGAAGCCGCAGTAAATTCGGGGACACCTTACGTAATTCGTCGTATCGTGTCCCCGAATTTGGCTTGCCGTTGACTCATCTCGCCATGGGCTGCATAACGCCCGGATGCTGCCTGCCCTGATCCTCGTCGCCGCTGCGCACGGATCGCTGAACTTCATCGAGGACGACCACCAGAAGGCCGTCGCCACGGCGCGTGCCCAGCACAAGCCGCTCTTCGTCGATTTCTGGGCCACCTGGTGCCACTCCTGCCTCTCCATGCAGCGGTTCGTGCTCAGCGACCCAGGGTTGAAGCCGGTGGCCGACGCTTTGGTGTGGAGCTCGGTGGAGACCGAGCGGGAGGCCAACAAGGCGGTGGTGGAGAAGTACCCGCTGGACGCCTGGCCGACGTTCCTCATCGTCGATCCGCAGAGCGGCGCGGTGCTCGGGCGCTTCCTTGGATCTGGCACCGTGCAGGACATCCGCGCCTTCGTGCAGGACGGCGTGCACGCGTATCAGGCCAAGGGCAAGCCCGCCGACGCGGCCACGGCCGCGCAGCGCGAAGGGGACGCGGCGCGAAATCGGGGAGATCACGCCGCCACGGCCGCCGCCTACGGGCGCGCGCTGCAGTCGAGCAAGCCGTCGGATCCGCAGCGCCCCGAGCGTCTCAACCTCTACATGACGGCGTTGCGCCGGACGAAGGATCACCGGACCTGCGTGGAGACGGGGCTGCGCGAGGCGCGCAACACGCCGTCCACCGCGCTTGGCGTCGACTTCCAGGCCAACGCGTTCAGCTGCGCCCAGGAGCTGCCCAAGGACGACGCAGCGGCAGGGAAGATGAAGGACCTGGCCGCAGCGCGGGTGCGGGAGATCCTCGCCGACAAGGGCGCGCAGCTCTCGGCGGACGATCGCAGCGACGCGCTGGCCAGCCTCGCCGAGATGTCGGACGTGGCCGGCAAGCATGAGGAGGCGGTGGAGGCGATGCGGCAGCGGGCCACGGTGCTGGAGAAGGCGGCCGCGGCCGCGCCGGACGCGACCATGGCGTCCACCTTCGACCCGCATCGCACCGACACATACCTGTACTTGAAGGAGCCGCAGAAGGCGGAGCAACTGCTGGCGGCGCGCGAGAAGGAGATGCCGGACGACTACAACCCGGCCGCGCGGCTCGCGCGCGTGTACTTCGAGCAGAAGAAGCTTCCCGAGGCAGAAGCGGCCATCGATCGCGCTCTCGCCAAGATGGACCGCGGGCAGCGCCGCGTAGGAATCCTCGGCCTCAAGGCGAAGATCCTGACAGCGCAAGGAAAGCCGGTGACGGCGGTGTTGCGGGAGCAGCTGGACGTGCTGCGCTCGCTGCCCGCGCCCCAGCGCCGTCCGGAGATGGAAGCGGACATCGAGCGCAAGCTGGGCAGCGCCAGCCGATAAGAGACAGGGCCGGGGGTTTGCTGGTAGTTTCGCGGCCATGCAGCAAGGCGTCCCTCCGCTCACAACGCGGATCCTCCGGCACCGCCCGCTGCGGCAGGCGCTGGCCTTGTCGCTCCTCGGGCTGGTCGCGGTCAGCGCTGCCTTCCTGTTGACGCCCTCCCGTTTCACTCCGGCAATCCCGGAGGACGAGGCGTTGGGAACGCTCTTCTCCGGCACGCTGAAGGCGAACCGCGACTACGACGTCCTCGATCCGGACACCACCGCCGAGAAACGCGACGAGGCGGCCCGCTCGGTGTGGCCGGTCTACGACTACGACGCCGGCGCCGCCGAGATCCTCCAGCGCCGCATCGCCGATGCCTTCGGCGGCGCGCGCGACGCCCTGCAGAAGTGGCGGCAGAAGTCGCCGGCGCGCGCGGTCCGGCAGCAGCGCGACACCAAGCCTGACGCCGAGTCGTACAAGTTCCTCCTCGGCGAGCGCGACGAGTTCTGGAAAGCGCTCCAGGCCGTGGTGGACGACGAGGACTATGCTGAGCTGGCGCGGGCCGGGTTCGATCCGGCGGTGGAGCGGGCGGTGGTGCGGCTGGCGAGTCTCGCCGCCCAAGGCTTCGTCGTCGAGGAGCGCGGGCTTCTGGCCGCCGATCGCGAGCGCGGCATCATCGTCCGCACCCTCGGGCAAGACGGGGCCTCTGGCGCCAGGACCGGGACGCCCGAGCAGGCCATCCGCGACATCGACCGCATCCAGGACCTGCAGCAGGCGCGGCTCGCGGTCGATCGCATCGCCGCGGCGCAGTTCGGCGATCTGCCGCCGCGGCAGCTGCGCGCCGTCGCGCAGGTGGTGCGCCGCGCACTGCGGCCCAACCTCGCCTACGACGACGCGGAGACGCGCAGGCGGCAGGACACCAAGCGCGCGCAGGTCAAGGACGTGCTCCTCCAGGTGCGCAAGGGAGAGAAGATCATCGGCGACGGCGAGCAGGTCACCAAGACGCACCTGCTCGTCTTCCACGCGCTGCGCGCCGCGGGCAGGGCGGGCGAGGCGGACCAGGTGCGCTGGGGCGGCGGACTCTTCGCCATGCTCCTCTGCGCGGCCGTGTTCGAGTTCGGCCGGCGCAACGTGCGCAAGTTCCGCCCGCGCAGCCGCGACGTGGTGCTGCTGGCCGGCCTGCTCATCGGACAGCTCTTCCTGGTCAAGGGCTCGCTGCTCGGGGCGGACGCGCTCCACGATCTGGTGCGCGAGTCGCTTCCGGCGCAGTTCTCCGCCTACGTGGCGCAGGCGCTGCCTGCGGCCATTCCCTGGGCGCTCGGGTCGCTCCTGGTGCGGTTTCTGCTCAACAGCGAGGCCGCGCTGCTCTGGACCGCGGTCTTCGCGCCGCTCTGCGGCCTCCTGGCCGGCGGATCGCTCCAGACCGCGGTGGCCGCGCTGGTGGCGGGAGTGGTGGCCGCCGATCGCATCGGCCATGCCGGCAGCAAGGGCGCCGTGTTCCGCGCCGGCACCTTCACCGGCCTCGCCACCGCGGTGGTGCTGGCGTCGTTCGCCATGTTCCAGGGGCGCTTCTGGTCGCTGGAAACCCTCTCCACCGTTCTGGGCGGCGTGGTGGGGGGCGCGATCATCCTGCCCCTGCTCGCGCTGGCCGTCTCGCCCCTGCTCGAGGCGCTCTTCGGCTACGTCACCGACATCGAGCTGCTCAAGCTCACCAACCTCAACCACCCCATGCTCAAGGACCTGATCGTGCAGGCTCCGGGCACGTACCACCACGGCATCGTCATCGGGCAGCTGGTGGAGGCGGCGGCAAAGGTGATCGGCGCCAACCCGCTGCTCTCGAAGGTGGGCGCGTACTACCACGACATCGGCAAGGCCAAGAACCCGCTCTACTTCGGCGAGAACCAGAAGGGCGAGAACCGGCACGACGCGCTTACCGCCCAGGTCAGCGCCCGCCTCATCCAGCGCCACGTGGCCGACGGCATCGAGCTGGCGCACCAAGCCAAGCTGCCGCGGCAGGCCATCGACTTCATCGCCCAGCACCACGGCACGCGGCTGATCGGCTACTTCTTCCACCGCGCCAAGGAAGAGGCGGAGCGCACCGGCGGACCGCCGCCGCGCGAAGAGGACTTCCGCTACGCGGGACCCAAGCCGCAGACCCGCGAGGTGGCGCTGGT
>DASRTX010000614.1:0-7710 GCA_035655715.1 Myxococcales bacterium
CCGGCGCGGAGGCCGCCGTCCAGTGGGCGCTGCGCAAGCTGCAGCAGGACGGCCTCGCCGCGCGGCTGGAGCCGGTCAAGGTGCCGCACTGGGTGCGCGGCGCGGAGAGCGGCGAGATCCTGCCCGCGCAGGGCATCGTCGGGCATCCGCTGGCGCTGACGGCGCTAGGCAACAGCGTCGGCGGCAACGTATCCGCGGAGGTGATCGAGGCACGTTCGCTGGACGAGGTGGCGAAGCTGGGCGCGGCGGTGCGCGGCAAGATCGTTCTCCTCAACCACTCCATGAACACGCCGGAAGGCTACGGAAAGTTCGCCGAGCTGCGCACGCGGGGGCCGTCGGTGGCGGGCAAGGCCGGAGCCGCAGGCGTGCTGGTGCGATCGCTCGCTACCGCTTCGTTCCGCTCGCCGCATACCGGCGTCACCGTCTACGAGGAGGGCGCGCCACGCATTCCGGCCGCGGCCGTGAGCACCGAGGACGCCGATCTCTTGCACCGGCTGCTGCGGCGCGGGCCCGTGCGGGCGAAATTCTCGCTCGGCTGCCGCATGCTGCCCGACGCCGACTCGGCCAACGTGGTGGCCGACGTGCCCGGCCGCGAGAAGCCCGAAGAGGTCGTGCTGATCGGCGCGCACCTCGACTCCTGGGACCTGGCCACCGGCGCCAACGACGACGGCGGCGGGGTGGCCATGGTGATGGAGGCTGGACGGCTGATCGCCGCGCTTCCCCAGCATCCGCGACGCACCGTGCGGGTGGTGCTCTTCATGAACGAGGAGAACGGGTCCGCCGGCGGCAAGGGCTACGCGGCCGCGCACGGGGCCGAGTTGGGCAAGCACGTGGCGGCGCTGGAGGCGGACAGTGGCTCGGACAAGCCGCTCGCAGTCCGCCTGCACGCGGGCACAGGCGGCGTGGCCCTTCTCTCTCCCTGGCTGGCCCCGCTCGCGTCGCTCGGCATCCAGCTGGAGGAAGGCGATGCCGGCGGCGCCGACATCGGGCCCATGGGTGCGGCCGCGGTGCCCTTCGTGGTGGTGCATCCCGACCCGACGCACTACTTCGACATCCACCACAGCGCGGCCGATACGCTCGACAAGATCGACCCGTGGAACCTGGCGAAGAACGCGGCAGCCGTCGCGGTGGTGGCGTACTCCATCGCCGAGATGCCCGATCCGCTGCCGCGGCCCGCGCCGCAGCAGCCCCGGGCCCGGCAGCAGCCGCAGAAGCCCGTCGCGCAGTGAGAATGTGGTAGAGGCGGCGCCATGATGATGTTGCGCAGCTACGTCGAAGGACGCTGGGTGGAGGGCAAGGAGCCCTTCGCCACGCTGGTCAATCCCGCCACCGAAGAGCCAGTCGCGCGTACGTCGACCGCCGGCATCGACATGGGTGCGGCGCTGGAGTTCGGGCGGTCTCAAGGCGCGCCGGCCCTGCGGGAGCTGACCTTTGCCCAGCGCGGCGATCTGCTCAAGGCCTGGAGCAAGGCGCTGCACGCGGCACGCGACGAGCTGCTCGCCCTGGCAACGCAGAACGGCGGCAACACGCGCGGCGACGCCAAGTTCGACGTGGACGGCGCCATCGCCACGCTGGCGCACTATGCGGAGTTGGGCGCGCAGTTCGGCTCGCTGCGGGCGCTGCGCGACGGCGACGCCGTGCAGCTCGGACGGACCGCCCGATATGCCGGACTCCATCTCTGGGTTCCGCGCGACGGCGTGGCGGTGCACATCAACGCCTTCAACTTCCCCGCCTGGGGCACAGCGGAGAAGGCGGCCTGCGCGCTGCTGGCGGGAATGCCGATGATCAGCAAGCCCGCCACCAGCACGGCGGTGGTGGCGTTCCGGGTGGCGGAGATCGGCGCCTCGGTGCTGCCGCGCGGCGCGTTCCAGTTCCTCTGCGGATCTCCGGGGGACCTCCTCGACCGGCTGGGCCCGCAAGACGTGGTGGCCTTCACCGGCTCCTCGCAGACGGCAGCGAAGCTGCGCGAGCAGCTCTCGCGCCGCGGCGCGCGCCTCAACGTGGAGGCCGACTCGCTCAACGCCGCGGTCCTGGGCCCCGACGTGCAGCCGGGAAGCGCGACCTGGGACCTGTTCGTCCAGGACGTGGTGCGCGACATGACCCAGAAGACCGGCCAGAAGTGCACGGCGGTCCGGCGCATCTTCGTCTCCGGCGACGCGCTGCCCTCGGCGCAGGAGGCGCTGGTGGACCGCCTCTCGCAGGTCCGGGTGGGCGATCCGGCGCGCGCCGAGGTCACCATGGGGCCGGTGAGCACGGCCGATCAGCTGCGCGACGTGCGCGCGGGCATCGCCATGCTCGCGTCGGAATCGCGGCCCGTCTTCGGCGGCGATGGCGCCGTCAAGCCGCTGGCCCCCGAGGGGAAGGGATACTTCGTCTCTCCCGTCCTGCTCCTCGCGCGAGATCCGGCCGCTGCCAAGGTGATGCACACCGACGAGGTGTTCGGGCCGGTGGCCACGCTCGCCGCCTCGGATTCGCCCGCCGGGCTGGTGCGCCGCGGCGGCGGCGGCCTGGTCTGCTCGGTCTACAGCGACGACCGCGACTTCCTGCGCGAGTGCGTCCTGGCCGTGGCGCCGTACCACGGCCGCATCTACGTCGGCAGCGAGAAGGTGGCGGGCCAGACGCTGGGTCCCGGCACCGTGCTTCCCCAACTCCTCCACGGCGGCCCCGGCCACGCCGGCGGCGGCGAGGAGCTGGGCGGCCTGCGGGGAATGCAGCTCTATTCTCAGCGGGTAGCGCTCCAGGGCGACCGCGCGCTGCTGGACGCCATCGCCCCCGCGCTCGAGCAGCAGAAGGCATAGTCCTCGCCGCGGCACGGCCCGGCCACCGCGCAACGCCATCCCATCCGGGCCGTTTGTTGCGGCGGTGATCTCGCTCACGGATGGATGGCGCTGCTGATCGGCATGCTGGCGCTCCATCGCGCCGGCATCGTCGGCGAGAGCGACCTGCGACAGGTCTCGATGCGCTGGGCCGGCCGCGCGCTGGGCCTCGCCTGACCGTCCCCCGCTACTGCGCGGCGTGCCAGGTCTTGTAGAGCAGCTCCGCTTCGGCCGCGAAGCTTTCGTGACGGGGCCGCCAGTCCAGGTCGTTGCGCGCCTTCTCGCTGGAGATCTGCTGATCCAGCATCAGCGCCTCGTGGAACGGCGTGCCGTCAGGCTGCTGCGCCTGCACCTTGCCGTCCTTGCCGGCTGCGCGCGCGGCCGCCTCGGCGATCTCCCGCTGCGTGAGGCGCGAGGCATCGGCGGCGTCGTACACGGATCCGGCGGGGGCGCGCTCCACCAGGCGCACGTACAGCTCAGCCAGATCGTCCACGTGCACCAGCGGCCAATGGTTCTCGCCCGACCCGATGGTCTGGGCGGCGCCGTGCTTGAGCGCAGTGCCGAAGAACATGGCGGGGATGCCGCCGCGGGCACCGCCGTAGACGATGCCGGGGCGCACCACCACCGAGCGGATGCCGTCGCGAGCCATCTCCAGCGCCGCCTGTTCGTGACCTGGCCGCCACGCAACGGCGCGCGCCGGTTTCAAGGGCGCGGATTCGTCGACCACGCCGCCGTCGGTGGCGCCGTGCACCCAGCACCCGCTGGTGTAGATGAACGTTGCGCCGACCTGGCCGCGCAACAGATCGCGCGCGCTGGTGATGGTCTTGCGATCCAGCTCGGTCCCCTGCTCCGAATACTCCTGCGCGAGGTGTACGAACGCGGCCCTGCCCCACGCGCCGCCCGCATATCCCGCCGGATTGCCGAGATCCCCGATGGCCAGCTTGACGCCTGCCTTCTTGAGGGGCTCGCCTTTCGCTTCCGATCGGACGAGCGCGAGGACGTCATGGCCCGCCTTCTTCAGGGCGAGAGCAACCGTAGACCCGATGTAGCCGCTGCCGCCCGTGAGGAAGACCTTCATGCACCCTCCGTATGGGAAGCGCTCTGTGTACGCCGAGTGCACTTCAGCGCCAAGAGCAAAGGTGAGCTGCGTAGGAAACTTCGCACCGCCACCCCCGGTACGCGGGGACGTGTAGGTGTAGCGGATACCCGGCATAAATCCAAGTGGCGGAATTGTTTCGAATTTGTGACCTGACGCGCCGCAGCGGCTCGCGGCCCTTCATTTGCTTGGGTAGAGAGTTCAATGGGCAACGTCGAGCGCCTCATCCGCAGCGAGAAGGTGGCTGTCCTCCTCAATGCGAACGCGAAAAACGTCTCCGAAAACCTCAAGCGGGAGCTGGAAAACTTCGTTCCGCCTGAGGACCTCTACTACTCCCGCTGCTTCGACGACGCGCGCTCGATCGCGCGCTCCGTGCTCGACAAGGGCTACCGCACCGTCCTCACCGGCGGCGGGGACGGCACCTTCGTGGGCTACGTGAACTGCCTGTTCGAGGAGGCCCGCCGCCCGGTCATCGATACCGCGCGCGGCGCGCTCAAGCTTTCCCCCTTGCCCGCGTATGCCGTCCGCCTGCCGCGCGTGGGCGTCCTCAAGCTCGGCACCGGCAACGCCCTGGCCGATTTCGCGGGCGCCAGCGGGCGCCGCGTCGGCGTGGTGGAGGACATCCTTCGCGCCCGGTCGGGCGAGGTCTCGCTCGCCCGCCCGCTGCATCTGCTCGCCCACGAAGGCAAGCGCGCGCCCTTCGCCGGTCTGGGCATCGACGCGCAGCTGCTCAACGACTATGTCGGGACCAAGCACGTGGTCGGCGCGGGCGGGCTTGGCTACTTCTGCTCCATCCTGGGCAAGACCATCCCCGCCTACCTCTCGCAGCGCGGAGTGCCACAGGTCGAAGTGGTCAACCTTGGCGCCCCGGCGCGCCAGCTCGACTGCCATGGCAATCCGAGCGGCGGCGAGATCGGCCGCGGCGAGGTGATCTACCGCGGCCCGTGCAAGATCGCGGCGGCGGGCACGGTCCCGAACTACGGATTCGGGTTCCGCATCTTCCCGCACGCGCTGCGCGCTCCCGGCCGCTTCCAGCTGCGCCTCACCGCCATCTCGGTTCCGCGCATCCTGGCGAACCTGCGCACGCTGTGGCGAGGCGGTGTCGCCCCGGAAGGCGTCTTCGACTTCCACTGCGAGCGCGTCCTCATCCGATTCGACCGGGAGATGCCCCTTCAAGTGGGCGGCGACGCCGAGGGCTACCGGCGCGAAGTGGTGCTGGAGATGGCCGAGCGCCCGCTGGAGCTGCTCGACTTCCGCGCCCGACCGCGCCAGCTGGCATAGGAACACGGCTCACTCCTCCTGCAGCTTGTCCATGTAGCCGTCGATCCGCTCCCGGAAGCTCTCGCTGCCGTCCACGAACTGCACGCCCGCGCCGGCGATCTTCCCGGGCGCCGCGGCCTGGCGGTGCACCACCACGCCGCTCGTGACCACCGGTCGGGTCTCGCCGGGAAGCTGCACTTCCACCTCGACCAGCGAATCCAGCTGCGGTGGATCGTCGGTGCGGATGAAGATGCCGCCGCGGCTGAGATTCGTGGCGTGCTCTGCCACGAACTCGCGGGCGGTGCGGAAGCGCACCGAGAGCTTCACCGCAAATCTCGGGAAAGTGCGGGACTGGCCATCCTCGTCGTGATCGGAGATCAGGTGCGCGATGCGCATGCGCGCCTGCGGATCGACGACGATGAAGTCGGCCCAGAACCCGGACTCCGCCGGCGAGCTCGCCCGTGACCGCGAGACGCGTCCCACCGCAACCTCCGGCACGGCGGTGTTGGGCAGGTACATGGCCATGGAGACGCGAGCGCCCACTTGTGGTGGCGCGAGCGAACGCACGGCGATGCCCAGCGCGCTCAACTCCCGCGAAGTGGTCTGCACGGCGACCCCTTCTGATACGTAGCGCACCGGAAATACGAAGCTGGCAGCGGGCATTCGCAAGTGCCTCGTTCAAGGGGCGTGCCGGGAAGGCGAACTCGCGCGCTTTCAGGGAGTTGCGCGAGACCGCGCCGCGCACCAGGGCCAGAAAGCTGGCCGTGGGCCAGGGTTCTGGCCTAGAGGACGTTCGACGCCAGCTCCGCCAGCGCCGATCGCTCGCCCTTGGTCAGGGTGATGTGTCCCGCCAGCCGCTCGTGCTTGAACTTGTTCACCACGTGCACGAGTCCATTGGAGGTGGAATCAACATAGGGGTTGTCGATCTGGTACGGGTCGCCGGTGAGGACGATCTTGGTGTTGTCGCCGACGCGGGTGATGATGGTCTTCACCTCGTGCGGCGTCAGGTTCTGCGCCTCGTCCACGATGATGTACTGGTTGGGGATGCTGCGGCCGCGGATGTAGGTGAGCGGCTCGATGGCCACCAGTCCCAGGTCGATGAGCTCCTTGTAGCTGCGCCCCGCCTTCTTGTCGGCGCGGGACAGGCCCATCAGGAACTCCACGTTGTCGTAGATGGGCTGCATCCACGGGTTGAGCTTCTCCTCCACCGTGCCGGGGAGGAAGCCGATGTCCTTGCCGAGCGGGAACACCGGCCGGCTCACCAGCATCTTCTGGTAGACCTGCTCCTCCATCGTCTTCTGCAAGCCGGCCGCGATGGCGAGCAGCGTCTTGCCGGTGCCCGCCTTGCCCACGATGGTGACCAGCTTGATCTCGTCGTTGAGCAGCAGATCGAGCGCGAAGCTCTGCTCCTTGTTGCGCGGGCGCAGCCCCCAGGCGCCCTCCTTGAGGCTCTTGAGCAGCGGGACGAAGCGGCCCTTGTTGGCGTTGTACTTGGAGAGCGCCGTGTGGTTGGGCGCGTCCCGATCCTTGAGCAGCGCGAACTCGTTGGGATAGACGCCGTTGATGCCGTTGGGCAGCGCCAGCTCGCCGTGCGAGTAGAAGGCGTCGATGTCGCTCTTGCCCACCTCCAGCTCGCGTACCCCCATGTAGACTTCGGGGTTCTCGATCTTGTCGTTCTCGTAGTCCTCGGTGACCAGGCCCAGCGCGTCGGCGCGGATGCGCAGGTTGATGTCCTTGGTGACGAACACGCAACGCAGGCTGGGCTCGCGCTCCTTCACGTCCATGGCCAGCGCCAGGATGCGGTTGTCGGCGATGTGCTGGTTCATCATCTCGCGCGGCAGCTCACGCTGCGTGAACATCACGCGCAAGGTGCCGCCGCCTTCCAGCGGCACGCCCTCGGTCAACGAGCCGTTCTCTTCACGGAAGGCGTCCAGATCGCGCGACACCTGGCGCGCGTTGCGCCCCAACTCCGAGAGATCGCGCTTGAACTTGTCGATCTCCTCGACGACGTAGATGGGGACGATGACGTTGTTGTCTTTGAACTGGAAGAGAGCGCGGGGATCGTGGAGCAGGACGTTGGTGTCGAGGACGTAGTTCTTTCTCAACCGAGGCTCCCGGGATGCAGGGAGCGTAGATCGCTCCGCCCCCGGGTGGAAGCAGGATTTGCGGCCTCGACACGGTTTCTCCCGGCCTGCTTGGCGCGATAGAGTGCCTTGTCGGCGGCCGCCAGCAGATCCTCCGGCGATTCGCCACCGCCCGGCCACACGGCGACGCCCACGCTGAGCGTGACCTGGACCGCGCCCTGGTCGGTGGCGTGCGTTGCGCCCTCCACCGCCTTGCGCAGGCGCTCGGCGATGACGCGGGCTCCGTGGGCATCGGTCTCGGGCAGGATGAGCGCCATCTCCTCGCCGCCGTAGCGCGCCACCAGATCCGTCTCCCGGGCCTGCTTTTGTGCCAGGCGCGCAATGCCCCGAAGCACGGCGTCGCCGGCGGGATGCCCGTAGGTGTCGTTCACTTTCTTGAAGTGGTCCACGTCCA
>DASRTX010000615.1:0-8276 GCA_035655715.1 Myxococcales bacterium
CGAGCCGATGTCGCGACCAGCGCATCCGGCGAGCAGCGGCGCGCTATTTCTGGATCTCGACCACCGGCGGCGTGTAGTCCGCAGCCGTGAGCGCAATCTCGATCCGCCGGTTCTGGCTCCGATTGGCAGCCGAGCTGTTGGGCACTACCGGCCGGAACTCCGAGAAGCCTGCCGCGGCCAGCATCGCCGGAGAGATCCCCTTCGACTGGAGATACCTCACCACGTTGACGGCGCGCGCAGTGGAAAGCGCCCAGTTGTCGTCGAACCCGGTCTTGGCGCCGACCGGCACGTCGTCGGTGTAGCCCGCCACCACCACGTTCTTGCCCTTCAGGTCCTTGAAGGCGTCCGCCACCGTGTCCAACGCCGTCTTCCCGCCCTTGTTCAGCGACGACGAAGCCGAGGAGAAAAGGATCTTGTCCTTGAGCTTCACCGTCATCCTTCCCTTGAGCTCCGACAGCTCCACCTGACCGTTGGCGATCTCCGTCGCCAGCGTCTGCGAGAGCTTCTCGTACTGCGCGCTCTTCGCTTCCAGCGCCCCCTTCTCCTCCTCGAGCTTGGCGTGGGCGGCGGTGGTCTCGGTCAGCCGCTGCTGCAAGACCGCGTTCTGCTGCTGCACGTCGGCGAGCGTCTTCTCCAGCGCCGTCGACTTCTCCGACTCCTGCTGGTACTTCGCCAGGTTCTGCTGAGCATCGCGCTGCTGGGCCGCGAACTCGTCCTTGGAGACCCCGCATCCCAGCGCGAGCGCGATCACGAGCACCGGAAGCATTCTCTTCTTCATGGCGTCCTCCGAGCGTCAGTCCCGGCTTCTACACGAGCGGTTCGGCCCGGTCGCTTGGCCCAAGGTCTAATCTCCGGAGCGGCTACTGCCGAGCTCTCCGCTGGTCGCGTTGGCCTACCAGTAGTACTGCAGCCCCAGTTGGGCCAGGACCACGGTGGAAGCCAGCGGCTGCCGGATGGTGAAGCTGCGCCAGCCGATTTCCAGGCCCAGGCCGAGCTCCGGGCGCGCGGAATAGAAGATACCGCCGGAGACGTCCTCGATCCGCGAGACCCCGTCGCTACCCAATGGGGCGAGGATTCGGTAGGTCGCCAGAAGACCAACGGGCACCTTGGAAATCTTCCCGAAGTCGAAGTCCGCCAGCCCGGCGAATTGGATCCCGCCTTGGTTCGCGATGTTCTCGCCGGATAGCCGCAGCGACTTGTAGACGTAGGCGACGTTGGCGGTCAGACCGAGCGCCGGCCACGGCGCCCACGACACCACCGCCGAGGGGGTCACCGTCAGCGTGTGGGTCGACTGGAACGCTGCCCCGGGCTCGATGACGTGGTCCTGAAGCGCCTTGAGGAGGGCCGCGACCACCAGCACACCGAACTCCGGCGCGGTGCTCACGTCGACGAGGACCGCGGTCTCCACCGGCCCGAAGCGGTGTCCCGCCTTCACGCGCGCCCCGAACCCGAGACCCAACTGGGCGCCGACACTGACCACCGAGGGCCCATCGAGGCCCGTGTACAGGTTGGTGAGTACGACCACGCCCGCCGAGAACCACTCGGAGAATGCGTACTCGTACCGGAAGGTCTGGCCGAAGTCCCCGAAGCTGTACGTGGCTTGCCCGATCACGTTCCCGTTGATGTCGTACTTGGGGCCCGTGGCGTCGCCCACTCCGTAGAGGATTCCCAGCTTGAAGGTGGTGGTCCGGAACGGCGTGTCCACCAGGAGCGAGGGCGCGAAGAGGTGCCCGTCCATGACAGGCGCGGTGCGAGCCTCCGCGGGTTTCGACGCCGGGTCGGCGGTCCCGGGCTCCAGCTGCTGCGCGGCGGCGATCGCGGGCAAGGCCGCGGTGAGCACCAGGGCAAGACGCAGGTCCATTGCCACTCCTCGCGCGCACGAGCAGCGCCAGCGACGGCTTACCGCGCGCCCCGTACGCACCATCATTGGACCATGGCCCCATGCGGCCCTCCGGCGCGGGCCGGGTATTGGGCTTTGTGCGCATGGAACCGCGCCGGCAACCTCCCTACAAGGCACCGATGCGCTCCTTCTCCGCCCTCCTCGGCGCCTCGTGCCTGCTGCTCATCGCGCCTGCGACCCTCGCGCAGTACGGGCCTCCCCCCGGCTACGTGCCTCCCATCGGCTCGCAGGTCTTCGACATCAGCGCCTTCGCCGGCTATCAGCTCAACGGCGACGTCGCCACCAACGGCGGCAACCTGAACATCGGCGACGCGCCCGCCTTCGGCGTGGCCCTCGACTACCGCCTCCATTCCCTCGGTAGCCTGGAGTTGATGTGGGAGTACACCAAGCCCGACGCCTCGTTCAGTTCCTTCACCTCGCTCTACCCCAGCACCGGGCGGTTCGGCGCCGGTTCCCACTATTTCCAGATCGGGGGAATGACGGTGCAGCGCATCGGGCGGCTCGAGCCCTTCATCGGCCTCACCATCGGCGCCCTGCTGCTCGTCCCGGAAGCGATTCCCCAGGCCGGCGGCGGGAGCGTCAACGTGAGCGACAGCTGGCGATTCGCCACCACCTTGATGCTGGGAACGAAGGTCTGGTTGACGCCCAACGCCGGCCTGCGGTTCGAGGCCCGGATGCTGGTGCCGGTGGTCTTCAACAGCGGGGGGTATTATTACGGCGCCGGCGGCGCCGGCATGGTCGCCACCGGGGGTGTCCCCGCGCTGCAGTTCGCGTTCACCGGAGGGCTCGTCTTCGGAAAGTGAGTGGCCAGACGCATCGCGGCGTGGTCAATCTCCCGACGATGCCACTCGCAGTTGGACGATTGCTCGGCGCCGCGGTGCTGGTCGCGGCGCTTGCCGTTTCGCGGCCCTGCGCGGCCGCGGACCCCGAACCACCGCAGCGGATCCGCGCCGGGCTGGAAATCCTGGGCTTTCTCGCCGTCGACAACGCTCTGCTCTACGTGAGCGCACCTCCCGCCGCTGACCCGCCAGGCAACGTGCGCCTGCTCGACAAGCTCACCCTCAAGGCGTGGAGCTTCGACGCCAGCTCGTTCACCACCAACTTCGCGGCGCACCCGCTGGCGGGCACCTTCTACTACACCACCGCACGTTCGAATCGGATCGCGCCGCTGGAGTCGCTCGGCTGGGCGTCGACGGCCTCGCTGCTGTGGGAGCTGGCCGAGTTTCCCGAGAACGTCTCCTTCAACGATCTGATCGTCACGCCGGTGGCGGGCACCTCGCTCGGCGAGCCGCTGGTGCAGCTCTCGCAGTGGCTGGACCGCGGGCACCCGTCCGGCGCGCGCCATTTTCTCGCCGCGGTGCTCTTTCCCATGAAGCTGGTCAACGGAGGGCCGCCTCCCGACGACAGCGACTCCGGAGCGCTGGCGGCGGACTTGAGCATCGTCTCGGGCTCGAAGCTGGGCAGTGGGCCGGAACTGGGCGTCCACGTCGCGAGCCGCCTGGTCCACTTCCCGGGATTCGGCGATCCCGGAGACGGCACGCGGCTCGGGTTCGACGGCAACGTCACCGGCCTCTCGCTGGACGTGCGGGGCGGCCGATCCGGGCTCGCGGACCTGCGCTTCGCCGCCGGCACGTCGCTCGCCTCGCTCTACCAGCGCAGCTTCGGCATCACCGGCGAGGGCTGGGACCTTCTCGCCTCCGGGGGCGTGAGCTACGACTTCCGGCAGCACGCGTGGAACGGCGGGCCACTCGACTCCTGGTCGTCTGTCCACGTGCCGGGCGTCGGTTTCCAGCTTCGCCGCGTCCAGGGTCCCTTCCTGGTTTCGCTCCGCGCGGACCTCGCGCTCACTTTCGGCGGCGCGAGCTCCTTCGCGCTCGACGGCGCTCCGGCGACGCTGCCCACCGAGACGCTCACCACCACGCAGCGGGCCTGGGGATACACGATGGGCTGGGGAATCTCCGCCGCCCCGCGCCTCGACATCTCCTACGGGCCGCTCTCGCTCGACCTCGCCGCGGCGATCGATACCCGCTACAGCCTGAACCGGCCCGATCCCTGGGTGGACCGCCAACCCACTGCCGACCTCTCCGACAGCTGGTCCACGGTGCGCGGCGGGCTCAACCTCAAGCTGCCCTGGAACCAACTACAGATTTCCGCCTCGCTGGAGCGGAACCTGCGCCGCGGCTCCGCGGGGTCCGCCTCACGCACCGTGGGCGAGACGGTGGCGCTGATCGGCCTCGGATTCGCGCTGCAGTGATTCAGCCGAGCGGATCGGGCAGGCCGTCCATGTCGTCGTCCTCGTAGGCGTCGATGGAGGCCGCCACGTTGGCCTCGATCCAGTCCTTCTTGAAGTTCTGGCTGATGCTGGCGGCGCTGATCTTCACGTAGGGCTTGCCCATCGCGTAGTCGATGCCCCAGATGAGCGCGTCGATGCCGATCACCTCGGCGAGCGCGAGGCCGTAGTTCTTGCCCGCTGGCGGCGGGACCGGCCCCCCGCGAAGGCGGGGTTGGCCGTCGGTGGAAGGAGACGAAACCTGGTTTCTACCGGATTTGCCAGCGAAGCCGCCGTGGTCTCCGCTGCCGGGGCGGGCGCCTGGATCTCTTGCGCGGCGGCTGCTCCGGACGCGGCGAGGACCAAGGCCGCCGCTGCGCGCGGAGTCGCCATCGCCTGCGCAGCTCACTTGCCTTTGGGCGGGTACTCCGCAAGCGTCTTCTCCACTGCCTTGGCGATCGTCTTGGCCTCGGCGCCCGGCTCGAAGGAGTCGGTAGCGGTCCCGCGCCAGACCATCTGCTTGCTCGCCGCATCCACCAGGTCGATCATCAGCGTGCCGTCCCGATACTGGTGGACGTCGACGCCGCCCGTCGCCAGGGTCGGATAGAAGCCATAGGGCGAGGGGCCATATGAATATCCGTAGCTGCGCACGTCGATGCGATTGACCGCAAAGCCGTGCACCGCCACCAGCAGATCGGAGGGCTCGCCCTGACCGGCCTTGATCAGGCCCTTCGAGGCGAGCGCGTTGTCCACTCCCTGGATCACCGCCTCGCGGATGCGCGGATCGCGCACCGCCGGCGCCTCCTCGGGGCCCGGCGGCTGCAGGATCCAGGCGTACGTCTTGTATCCCTTGAAATTGGTCGCCTGGTCGTACTCGGTCTGCACCTTCACCGAAGAGCAGGCAACGACGGCGAACCCCAACACCAGCACACCAAGCGGACGAGGCACGATGGACCCCCTGAGTTGCATTCTTCCAAATGTCACTTCTTCGGTGACGTGACCTCGATGGCCAGCGCCTTGGTGGCGTGGATCTCCACGTTGTCGCCCACCGCGAGCTTGTCGACGTTCTTCTTTTCCTTGGCCTTGACCGGGAAGGCATTCCCCTTGGGGCCCTTGAGGGTGATGATCATGTTCGGCTTGTCGATGGCCGAGATGGTCGCCACCACGTACACCTCCTTGGCGGCATAGCCGGCCGGCTTCGCGCCGAGCGGGGCGCTGGCCTCGGTCGAGCCTTCCGAAGCCATCGGCACCGACTCGCCCGCCTTGAGGACGCGCGCGCTGAGCGACTCGGTCAATGTGGCGGTGACGACGTCGCCGGCCTTCATCTGCTTCAGGTTCTTGATCCGGCCGTCCGCCTTGAAGGTGACCTCGCCCTCGTCGTTGGCCAGCGTCACCATCCGCGTCTTCTGATCGACGCTCTTCACCGTGGAGGTGACCGTGGAGGTCTTCACCGCATGGAAGGAGGGCTTCTCGCCGGTCTTCTTGGACTCCGCCCGGGCCGAGGTGCCAAGGAGGGTGAGCGCCGCCACCAGTGTCGCGATCCGCATGTGATCTCCTTAGTAGCTGAGGGTGAAGCCGATGGTCTCGGTGATGGCGGAGGCATTGGAGACGTTTCGGAAGCTCGCCGTCGAGAAGTTGTAGAGGACGGAGACGTTGAGCGCTGCGGTGGTGCCGCCGCGGGCGAAGTCGAGCATCAGCCCCAGCTCGGGAGTGGTGACGAAGTAGAAGCCGCTCTGCGAGTTGGTGAGGTCGATGGTCTGCTGGTAGCTGTTGCTCCAGGCCCCGCCCAGGCCGATGCCCAGGTACGGCAGGAACATGCTGTCGCGCCCGGTGTCGATGAAGTAGTGGCCCACGGCCTGCAAGGCGAATTGGTCGGCATAGCGGAATACCGGCCCGGTCAGCGTGCCGCCGCTGTTGGTGGTCTGGGTGGAGAACTCTTCCTTGTTGTAGCGGTTCCAGTTGAAGCGGATGCCGGCGGAGAACTTCCCGGCGATGAGCGACTGCCAGTCGAAGGTGAGCCCGCGATAGCTGGCGCCGGCGTAGCTGCCGAAGCTGCCCAGGGGCTGCGACATCTGGTAGCCCATGGTGAAGAGGGTCTTGTTGGGACGATACTCCGTCCAACCGGCGGATTGCTGCGCGGAGGCCGGCCAGGCGAAGAGGACGGCGGCGAGGGCTGCGGGTGCGATGACGCGGTTCATGACGCCTCCTTTCACGGAACTGCGGAAGTCTTGAGGTAGGGGGACTGGGCGAAGGCCGTGGTGATGGCCGTGTTCAGGATGGTGGTGTTCTCGAGCGAGCTGCCGCGGAGGATGGCGTAGAGGGCGCTGGTCCAGAGCACCGAGGTGGTGGGCGGCGCGACCTTGGTGTCGACCATCATCATCAGCACCGTGCCGGTGGAGTAGCTGCCCGCATATGCCCAGCCCGGCCAGCAAGCGTAATAGGCCCAATAGACCGAGCAGTAACCGCCGCTCGTGTAATAGGTGAAGTTGCTCTTGAGGTAGACGAGCCGCAGACCGGTGTCGGCGGCGGGCCGGTTGCCCGGCGACGGGTTGGCGATGACCTTCGTATAGCCCTTCTTCGTCATCTCCGTGTCGACGGTGGTCGCGGTGGAGGAGGGAACGGCCACGGGAAGCTGCTGCGTGCCGTCCTCCCAGACCTCCATCAGTGGATCGAGGTAGTAGGTCCGCAGCGCGGTGAAGGTCGCGCCGGGGGCCTGCTGCGTGTAGACGACGTTGCCGAACGTCACCTCGTCGGGGGCGTAGTAGCCGCCGCAGCCGGCCGCCGCCGTCGCCGCGAGCAAGAACCAGGTCCGAATCTTCATGGGGCTTCCTCCTCGTCCGGTTGAACTCTCGTGCCGCTGCCTTGTGTGTGTGCCATTGGAGCGGGCCTCGGGAAAATTGGACCTTGTGCCCATTCGCGACGCGCTCATTTCGGCTCGGAGCCAGCCGACTGCTCGGGCCGGGCCGGCGCTTCCCAGCGAGCCTTGTGCGCGGCCCGGATCCGCGCCGCGAGCTCGGCGTCGACGCTGGGATCGATCAGCGTCTTCACCGCGTAGGCGACCTGGTGGTATTCCTCGGGGCAGCCCTCGGCGCGGTCCTTGGGGAGATATCCTTTCTCGACCATTCCCTTGAACGATGCTGGCTTGCTGCCGTAGGCCATGCACAGCACGTTGTAGAAGCGCTGCGAGTCGAGCCCGTGGACGTCGGCGAAGTCGCTCTCGTCGGGCAGCCGTCCCTTGGCGTCGTGCAGGTACATCCAGGCCGCGCCGGCCAGCACGCGCCGGGCGACGCCCTCGCCGGCGCGCAGGAGCAGGAAGGCCGCGACGGAGTCCGCCGCGTCTTCCTCGCGGCCGAGGATGGGGACCTTGAGCAGATCGAAGAGCGCATGGCCGGTCTCGTGGAGCAGCACGAAGGCGACCGCGCCCTGCCACGCGAGTTGCGGATCGATTCCGTGCGCGATCGATCCCTGAGCGCCCTGCTCGATCTCCGCCACGTACTCGTAGCAAAAGGTCACGGTTCCGTCCGACGGCTCGTACCAGGCGTTGGACGTGCCGTCGCAGCCGGCGAACTTGAGCAGCAGCGGCTTGGGCAGGCGGATGGCGCCGAGCGCCTCCCCGAATCTCTCCAGCGCCTGGGCCTTCTTCAGCTTCTCGTAGAGCGGCTGGTGCTTGGGGTTCTTGGGAGGATCGTATGCGGCGTGGAACATCCCCGTGCGGCCCTTCCCGGCTTGCGGTTGTGGAGCGGCATGACCGGCAGCCGACGAGAGCAGCAAGAGCGACGCGATCAGCTGGGAGCGCATGGCGGCACCTCTGCGTCACTGTTCACGCTGGGGCGCGCGCCGGCGATATTGGGCCTTGGACCAATCGTGTGATCCGGGCTGGCGTGCGACGCCGATTCGCGACCGTGCCCGGCCGCTGCCGAGGAGCCCTAGGCATCAAGTCCAATATCCGCCCGCGCCGCTGCAGGAATAGTGCAGAGCGAGGAGGACACGCCCATGAAACCCATCTTCTTCATCGCTGCCGCGGCGCTCGCCCTGCCGTCGCTCGCTCGCGCCCAGGGAACCCCGCCCCCCGCCGCTGCACCTGCTCCGGCTCCGGCTCCTGCTGCC
>DASRTX010000616.1:0-2605 GCA_035655715.1 Myxococcales bacterium
ACTCGCGCTCGCCGCCCGGGGTGCGGATCTTCACGCTGTCGCCGACCTCGCGCCCGATCAGCCCGCGGGCGATGGGGCTGGTGATGCTGATGCGGCCCTTCTTCAGATCCGCCTCGGTCTCGCCGACGATGGTGTACTGCGCCTTCTGCCCGGAGTCGCTGTCCGCAAGCTTCACGGTGGCGCCGAAGACCACCCGCTCGCCGGAGAGCCGCGTCACGTCGATGATCTCGGCGCGGGCCAGGCGGTCCTCCAGCATGAGGATCCGGCCTTCGAGGTGCGACTGCTTCTCCTTGGCGGCATGATATTCGGCGTTCTCGCGCAGGTCGCCGTGGTCGCGGGCGGTGGCGATGTCCTGCACGTTGCGGGGCCGCTCCACGCTCTTGAGGCGCTTGAGCTCGCGCTTGATCGCGTCCGCGCCGGCCCGGGTCATGGGGATCTGGTCGCCTGCCATCGGAACTGTCTTTCCCCTGCGGTTCAGTGAAACGAAATGCGGCCGGGTCCCCGAAGGATCCGGCCGCGCACGGGATCAACTGTGCCAGCGGGCACCCCGCGCCGTCAACGAAAAGCGCCAGCCGTGCGTGCGGCCGGCGCCCTGCATTTTCCGCTTGCGCCCGACGCCGGAATGCATAAGTATGCACATCCATGCAGAGGGCTCCGGTCGGGATCATCGGCGCTTCCGGGTACAGCGGTCTCGAGGCCAGCCGCATCCTGGCCCTGCACCCGCACGTCGAGCTGCGGCTCCTGGGAAGCGACAAGTGGACCGGCGAGACGGCGGCACGGCGGGCCGGCTTGCCCGGCGCGGCAGGAAGCTTGCGCTACTCGCCCCAGGAGAAAAGCGCGCAGCTGGCCCGGGAGTGCGCCGCCGTCCTGCTCGCCACGCCCGCGGAGGCGTCGCTCGCGCTGGCGCCGCAACTGCTGGACGCGGGCGTGCGGGTGATCGATCTCTCCGGCGCGTTCCGGCTCCGGGACGCGGGGCTGTACAAGAAATACTATGGGTTCGAGCATCCCCGGCCGGCGCTGCTCTCCGAGGCGTTCTACGCCATCCCCGAGCTGGCCCGGCCCCCGCAGGGAACGCGGCTGATCGCCAACCCGGGCTGCTATCCCACTGCCGCCGCGCTGGCGCTCGCGCCTCTGATCGAGTCCGGACTGCTGACTTCGGATCGCCTGATCGTGGATGCGGCGTCGGGAGTGACGGGGGCCGGGCGGAAGGCGGCGGAGGACTACTCCTTCGCCGAGCTCGACGGCGATTTCCGCGCCTACCGGGTGCTGCGCCATCAGCATCAGCCCGAGATCGCGCAGTCGCTCGGCCGCACGGTCACCTTCACGCCACACCTCTTGCCGGTGCGCCGCGGCATCCTCGCCACCTGTTACGCAAGGCTCGCGCCGGGAGCCAGCGCCCCTGGACTGCATGGGGCATACTTGCATAAATATGCATCCGCCCCCTTCGTCGAAGTGCTGGAATCGCCCGACCAGGTTTCGCTGAAGGCGGTGGTGGGCACCAACCGGTGCCAGGTGGCGGTGGCAGCAGACGGCGAGGTGGTGGTGGCCGTCTCCTCCATCGACAACCTGGTCAAGGGCGCCGCCGGGCAGGCAGTGCAGAACCTCAACTTGATCATGGGTTGGCCGGAGACGGCCGGCCTGGACACGCTGCGGGGGTCGCATCCGTGAAGGTTCCCAAGGGATTTCTCTGGGCCGGCCTGCAGGCAGGCATCAAGCCGAACCGCAAGGACGTCGCGCTGGTGTACAGCGAGGCGCCCTGCTCCGCTGCGGGCTGCTTCACGCAGAACCTGGCTCGGGCGGCGCCGGTGATCGACGCCGAGCAGCGCCTGCCCGCCGACGGCATCCACGCCGTGGTGATCAACAGCGGCAACGCCAACGCGCTCACCGGGCCCGAGGGCCTGACCGACGTGAAGACGGTCTGCGAGGCCGTCGCCCGCGAGCTCCACGTGCCGGCCGCCAGCGTGGTCAGCGCCTCCACCGGCGTGATCGGGGTGCGGCTACCGGCGCACAAGATCGTCGCCGCCGCCCCAGCCCTGGCCGCATCGCTCAAGCCCGACGCGGCGCTCGCCGCGGAGGCGATCATGACCACCGACACGCGGATCAAGCTGACCGCGCGGGTGGTGCGGATCGACGGCAAGGACGTGACCCTCACCTGCATCTGCAAGGGTTCGGGGATGATCGCGCCCTCGCTGGCGACGATGATCGCCGTGGTCGCAACCGACTGCGCCATCACGCCACCCATGCTCGCCGGCGCGCTGCAGCGGGCCATGCGCAGGAGCTTCAACGCGCTCACGGTTGACGGCGACATGTCCACCAACGACTGCGTCTTCGCGCTGGCCAACGGCGCGGCAGGGAACCAGCCCATCGCCGACCCCGGGGCCGCGCTGGACGTCTTCTCCGCTGCCCTGGACGACCTCTGCCGGCAGATGGCCAAGGAGATCGCCGCCGACGGCGAAGGCGCCACCAAGCTGCTGGACGTCGCGGTGGAGGGCGCGCCCTCCGAGGACATCGCAGTCGACCTGGCCAAGTCCTGCGCGGGGTCGAGTTTGGTGAAGGCGGCCATCTTCGGCGCCGATCCCAACTGGGGTCGCGTGCTGGCCTCGAT
>DASRTX010000617.1:0-8492 GCA_035655715.1 Myxococcales bacterium
AGACCGCGTCGAGGATCTGGCTGCGCTCGAAGACGCGTCCCGGGCTGCGCAGAAAAGCCGCCAGGAGGTTGAACTCGGTGCGCGAGAGCATCATCTCGGTCTGGCCCACCGCCGCCTTGCGCGTGCGCAGATCCAGCGACAGCCGCCCGGCGCGGAGCTGGTGCTCCTCTTCCGCCGGCGCCGGCCGGGAGGCGCGCCGCAGCACCGCCCGCACCCGCGCCGACACCTCGCGGGGCGAGAAGGGCTTGAGCACGTAGTTGTCGGCGCCGATCTCCAGGCCCACCACCCGGTCGGTCTCCTCGTCGCGGCTGGTGAGGATGATCACCGGAACGTCGCTGCGCGCGCGCAGCGAGCGCAGGAACTCGAGGCCGTTCCCGTCGGGCAGGACCAGGTCGAGGATGACGAGGTCGGCCTCCTGCACCCGCGCCCGCGCTTCCCGCAGCGAGGCCGCCTGGGAGATCTCGAAGCCGTCGCGGCGAAGCGCGAAGGCCAGGCTCTCGCGGATGGCGGGCTCGTCGTCGACGAGGAGGATGGCGGCCATGGCTCCCGTCCTACGGCGGCGCCCCGAACGGCGCGGGCGGCTTCTCCGCGGGCTGCTCCAGCTTGGGTACGGACTTGTCGTCGGAGCGCTCGGCCACCGCCAGCGCGAACTTGTTGTTGCGCGACTCGACGACGCGCAGGCGCGCCGAGGCGCCGAGCGCCTGCCGCAGGGCGTTGACGCGCGTATGCTCCACCAGGAACCACTTGCGCGCGCCGGGGCCGGCCATGAAGTCGGCCAGCGTGGCAGCCGGCGCGGAGGGCCGCGCGATCTGCCGGACGGTGTTGCGCGAGTAGAACGTCTCGCCGCGCCAGTTCATCTGGTAGGCGCCGATGGGCTCGTCGGGCGTGCTCTGGTGGAAGTACTCCCAGAAGAGATCGCGCTGCGTCCAGTGCGGCGAGAGCCTGCGCCAATGGAACCAGCCGCAGAAGACGGCGAAGGACAGCGCCAGCGCCACCAGCGCGAAGGCCACCACCCGCCGATCTTGCGGCGCTTCCGGCGTGGCGAGCGGCGCGCCCGCGAGCCTCCGGCTGCGCGCCTCCCGCAGCTCGCTGCGAAGCCGCCGGCTTCCAAGCGAGCGCAGCAGCCGGAGGAGCTGCGAGCCGCGGTCGAGCAGCCAGGGCGAGATGGCCACCGCCGCGGCGGCGTAGAAGAGCGCGGTGAAGATCTGGCGCGGATCCGTCTCCCGATCCGGATAGGGCCGGTCGTAGTTGAAGACGAACATGTCGGTCAGGTGCTTGGGCGAAAGCGCCAGGTCGTGGGCGACCAGCCCGTAGAGCACGCCGCCTGCCAGGATCGCGCCGGCATTGGCGCGCAAGCCCTGGTCGAGCAGCTGCTCCAGCCAGAGGGCGGCGAAGAGGAGCAGCGGCGCCAGCGCCGGGAAGGCGTAGTGGTGGAACTTGGTCACGCTGAAGGCGAAGACGGAGAAGCCGATCAGGAGCCAGAGCAGGAGGAAGAGCAAGGCCCGCTCGCGCGGCGTCTGCGGCCGCGAGCGCACCTTGGCGATCACCGCCGCGGCGCCGGGCAGCGCGAAGACCCAGGGGAAGACGTCGTAGCCGATCTGCTCGATGAAGTAGACGAAGTCGCCGCCCGGCGTGCTGGTGTAGACGCCCACCGCCAGCCGCTTGAAGTGGTCGTGGATGATGAAGCGCTCGAAGAAGGTCTTGCCCTCGTCGTCCCGGCCGTCGAAGGCGAACATGGTGCCGTACCAGGGCGCGCAGATGGCGAGCACGATCAGCGAACCAGCGAGAAGCCGCAGCCGCCGGAGCCGGTGCCACTCGCCGGTGACCAGGCAGTACATGAAGGCGACGGCGCCGGGCAGCGCGAATCCGAGCAGCCCCTTGGAGAGAGTGGCGAAGCCGACGAAGCAGTAGAAGGCCGCCGCCCACCCGTCGCGCGGCTGCAAACCGCCTTCCGTTTCGGGAACCTCCTCGAACATGACGATCATCAGGCAGGCCATGGCGGCCTCGAGGAGGCCGACGAAGACCGGGTCGGGCACCGCCTGGCGGGCGAGGAAGACGAAGAGCGGGCTGGTGAGCATGGCGAGCGTGCCCAGCACCGCGCTGCGGCGCGAGAGGAGCCGGTTGGCCATGACGAAGATCATCACGGCGCCCAGCGCGGTGATGGCTGCGTAGGGCAGACGCACGCCCCACTCGGTGAAGATGCCCGTCCAGCGTTCGGGGCCGTTGGTGCGGACCAGCAGCATGCCGGCCGCCATCAGCCAGAGATCGAGGGCGGGCTTGGAGAAGAACCAGGCCGACTCCCACCAGGGGTGCACGTAGTCGCCGCGCGCGATCATCTCGCGCGCCACCTCGCCGTAGTGCACTTCCCATGGGTCCCACAGGCCGGTGGCGCCGAGCCAGGGCAGGAAAAGGACTGCAGCCAGCACGACGAAGAGAAGGGTCAGGCGCCGTTCGGCGCTGAGCGGCCCCAGCCAGCGCAGCCAAGAGATCTCTCTTACGAAGCCGGGCAGCGTGTCGCCGAATGCTCCGCCCGTCGCCGGCAAAGCCGGCTCCTCCCGCCAGTCGCGCGCCGGGGGCTGCAGCTCGGACTGCGGCGGCTCGTCGGCGGACCTGGGCTTCTGCGGGCGGGCCATCCCGCAGCGCGCGTAGCATGGGCTGCACGGAGCGGCAAGCGGAGTTCGTCCGATGGCGTCGAGACGCGGCCTACTTCTTCGTCTCCACCGTCACGCCCATCCGCTCCACCAGCGACTTGCTTCCCCCAACCGGCTGCAGGACGATCAATGCCACGTCCCCGCTTCCCCGCTGCATGCAGAGGGCGCTGACCTCCGCCTGCCCGTCCGCCGCGTCGATGGTGCCGTCGATCCGCGTCGCCCCCGGCACGCCGCGCGCCACTCCTTCCGCGCCGAGCTGGAGATGTCGCAGTGCGCCCACGTCCGCCAGCCGCCACAGCTCGTCCTCGATCGCGCTCCGCACCAGGCGATCGCACCCGCAGCCGCGGCCCTTGCACGTCGCCGACTGCACGAGCGTGGCCGACCGCCGGAACGTTCCCGTCAAGCCGTTGGTGTACGAGACCGCCGTCGGGGTGACGCCGGCGCGCCGCCAGCCGAGCGGGATCTTCGCCTCCAGGCCGGCGGGCCCCTCGCGCACGGGACCCAGCGCCGGCAGCGCCGGCGCTGCCACGACGCCCAGCGCCAGCGTGCCCAGCAGGGCGCCCGCCGCCGCCGCCAGCCTTCTGGCGGCCGCCTCGCCGGGCCAGTGGCGCGGGGTCATGAACGCTCCCAACACCGCACCGGAAATCAGGCCGCCGAAGTGACCCCAGTTGTCCACGCCGGCCGATCCCAGCCCCGCGGCGAACAGCGCCAGGAGCCACGGCACGATGCGCAGCCCGAAGTACGAGCGCAGCGACCCGCGGACGCCGCGGCGCCAGCCGAACGTCGCCGCCGCTCCCAGCATGCCGAAGGCAATGCCCGACGCGCCCAGCGAGATGGAGTCCGATCCCAGCGCCGAAACCAGCGTCGTGCCCAGCGCCGTGAAGACCAGCAGCGCCACGTAGTCCGCCGGCCGCACCGCCCGCTCCAGCGCGCCGCCCACGTTCCAGAGCGCGAAGGCGTTGAAGGCGAGGTGGAGGGGGTCCTTGTGCAGCAGATTGGCGGCGAACAGCCTCCATGTCTCGCCCCGGTCGAGGATCAACGGGGTGGCCTTGGCCCCGTAGAGCAGCAGCGAGGACAGGCCGAGCCCCGAGCGCAACCCCCCGGCGAGGACCAGCAGCCAGGCGCAGGCGAGGAGCAGCGCGATCGTCGCCCATGGAACACCTGCGATGGACAGCGCTCCTGTCGCGGCCACGGGGGCCGGCGCGGGCTCACTCGCAGGTGTTGGAATTGTGGCTTCTTCCGTCCAGGCGGTCATTTGCCTTAGGATGCGCACGGGCGGCCGAGGCGGCAGGCCCCTGCACCATTCCGGGGAGCGTGATGAAGCTCATCATCGAGGACGACGAGGGTCGAAAGACCGTCGTCCAGCTGGTCCGCGAAGAGATCACCATCGGCAGGCAGGAAGGCAACATCATCCGCCTCACCGAACGCAACGTCTCGCGCCGCCACGCCCGCCTGGTCAAGGAGAACGGCAGCCTCCTCATCGAGGATCTCGGCTCGTACAACGGCGTCCGGGTCAACGGAGAGAAGATCACCGGGAAGACCAGGATCAAGGAAGGCGATCTGGTGGAGATCGGCGACTACGATCTCGGGATCCAGGGCAGGCTGGACACGCCCATGGCCACATCGCCCGCCATGCGCGCCAGCATCCCGCCGGGCGCAGTGAAGGCGCCCCGGCCCACCACCATCCCGCCGGGATCGATGACCGCGGGCGCGGCGCCTGCCCCCGCGGAGAAGCCGGTGGAAAAGCCGTTGCCGCCGCCGCCCATGCCCGCCGCCACCGCCGGCGGCGCCACGGCCATCATCCGCGTCAGCGATCTGATGAAGACCGCGCCACAGGTGGAGGCGCGAGATTTGGAGAGATCGGAGATGCCGCGGCTGGTGGGGCTGGCCGGCCCCTTCCGCGGCAAGGAGTTCTACCTGATGCGGACCGAGGTGAAGTTCGGCCGCACCGACGAGAACGACGTCGTGGTCGATCACCAGTCCGTCTCGCGCGCCCACGCGCGTTTCGTGCGCGACGACGGGCAGTGGAAGGTGATCGACAACAAGAGCGCCAACGGCGTGCACGTCAACGGCGAGCCCTACGCCGTCAGCAACCTCAACCCCGGCGATACGGTGGAGTTGGGGCACCTCAAGTTCCGCTTCTGCGGGCCGGGCGAGAAGTTCACTGCGCCACCGGAAAAGACCGAGGAGAAGCCGGGCGGGCTCAGGCCCACGACCGCGGAGCTGATCGCGGGCGCGCAGGGCAGGTCGGTCTCCGCTCCGGCGGCGAAGAAGAAGCCGCCGGTCGGTCTTCTCGCCGGCGTCGCGGCTCTGGTCGTGGTCCTGTCGGTCGGCGCTTTCTTCGCGCTGCGGGGTGGACAGAAGTCCGGCAGCAACGGCGAGCTGGCCGGCGAGGATGCGGTCAAGGCCGGCGACCAGCTCTTCAAGCAGCGCAAATACCAGGCTGCGCTCGACATGTACGACAAGGCGGGGGACGCGCCGGCCCCCAACCGCAAGAAGGCCACCGACGAGGCGAAGGGCGAGGAGGCCTACAACTCCCTCAAGGCGGCGCTCAACGCCGGCGACGCCGACAAGGCGCGCAACCTCTTCGATCGCTGCTCCGCCGACTCCTCCTGGTGGTGCCAGAAGGCCACCGGCGAGTTCGCCGACCCGGTCAAGGCGTCCTACGTGAAGAAGCATCTGCAGTCGGCGAACGCCGCCAAGACCGCCGGCAAGCTCGACGGGTGCCTCGGGGAAGTGAACAACGTGCTGGGGTTCGACGCCGCCAACGCCGAGGCGCAGGCGCTGCAGTCGCAGTGCCAGCCGCAGGCTGCCGCGTCCAAGGAGGAGCCCAAGCGCGAGGGGCCCAGCCAGAAGGAGCGCGAGCAGAAGGCGGCGCGGCTGGCCAAGAGCGCCTTCGACAAGCTGATGGCCAAGGACTTCAACGGCGCGGTGAAGGATGCCCACGCCGCGCTGGCGCAGAACCCCGCCGACAAGACCACGCTGGGCAACGCGTACCAGAGCCTGGGCTACGGCTACGCCTACCTGGGCGACAACGGCAACGCCAAGAAGTGGCTGAAGACGTACCTGCCGTTCTGCACGCCGGCGAACTGCGACCAGGTCAAGGCGTACATCGAACGCTGAAGCGCTTTTGAGCAGCCCCCCGGGTGCGGTAGATTCATACCCAGCACCTCGAGGGTCCTGCCCATGAAGCTGATCATCGAAGACGACGAGGGCCGCAGGACGGTGGTCCCCGTCGTCCGCGACGAGATCACCATCGGCCGCAACGACGCCAACTTCGTCAAGCTGACGGAGAAGAACGTCTCGCGGCGGCACGGCCGGCTGCTCCGCGAGGCGGACTCCTTCTACATCGAGGATCTGGAAAGCTTCACGGGCATCCGCGTCAACGGCGAGAAGATCCACGGCAAGCGGCAGATCGCCGAGGGCGACCTCATCCAGATCAGCGAGTACGACCTGATCCTCCAGTCCGGCCCCGACGACAGGCGCGACGCACCGGCCAAGGGCGAGGTCGCGTCCGATCCCGCTCCCGCGCCGGAGTCGGCGACCGCGGCGGAGGCAGCCCCCGCCCCGGTCGCCGGGCTCTCCGAGGTGTCCGACGTCTCCGAGGCAGAGGCACGCAAGCTGGCGGAGACGGCCACCATCCGGCTCTCCGATCTTCGCGGCGCCGCCGGCGAGATGCCCGCCCAGGACGTACCCGAGAAGCAGCGCCCCCGGCTGATCGGCATCTCCGGCACCTACCGCGGCACCGAGCTGGTGCTGGACCGCAGCCCGGTGCGCATCGGCCGCTCCGGCGAGAACGACATCGAGATCGACCACCCGTCCATCTCGCGCAAGCACCTGCGCCTGCACGTCGAGAACGGCACCTGGAAGGTGATGGACGCCGAGTCGCGCAACGGCGTGCGCGTGAACGGCGAGCCGTACGCGGCCATCGGGCTGCGCCACGGGGACGTGGTGGAGATGGGCCACCTGCGCTTCGCCTTCGCGGAGCCCGGCAGGGACTTCAAGCTGCCGCCGGAGTTCGCCAAGGTGGCCTCGGTGCCGCCGCACGAGCAGTCGCGCCGCGGCACCGCCCTCTGGATGGCGGCCGGGGTCCTGCTGGTGGCGGTGCTGGCGCTGGGCACGTTTCTGGTGTTGCGCGGCAGGCCCACCGAGGAGGACGGGGTGGAGGGGCTGCAGGACTCGAAGGCCGAGCGCAAGTTCGCGCTGCGCGCGGCCGCCGAGGCGGTTGCCGCGCACCGCTACGTCGAGGCCCTGCGCAACCTGGACACCGCCCGCCGCGCCGGCGCCACCGCCGCCGACCTCCACAATTACAACGCCGTCGAGGCAGAGGCGCAGAGCGAGCAGCAGTTCCGCGAGATGGAGTCGGCCGCCACCGCACAGGACTGGGAGCGCGCGCGCAAGCTGCTGGAGACGGTCTCCGCGACGCACACCTGGTACGGCGCCCAGGCCGCGGCCCGCAGCGCGGCGGTGACCGCCGGCTACGTGAACCTGCACGTGGCCGCCGCCGCCCTGATGAAGGGCAAGGACAACCTGGGCTGTCTCGCCGAGGCGCAGCTGGCGCTGGCCGCCAACCCTGCCAGCGCCGATGCGCGGACGCTGGCGGAGGCCTGCAACCGTCCCACCCTGAAGGCAGCGTCGGTGGCTTCGCCGCTTCGCCGCACCGCCAGCACGCGCGCGCCCCGCGCCGGCGACGACGTGCAGGCACACAAGCTGCTCGACCAGGGCAACCAGAAGCTGATGGCGCAGGACCTTCCCGGCGCCATCGCGCTCTATCAACAGGCGCTGGTGCTCAAGCCCGGCAACGCCGTGCTGGCGGGCGCGTACCGCAGCATGGGCATCGCCTTCACGCGGCAGGGAAACGTCGAGGAAGGCGCGCACTACTACAAGCTCTACCTGCCGCTCTGCACCGACGCCGGCGAGAAGGCGCAGCTCGAGAAGTTGCTCGCCGATTACGACGCGCGCCGCAGGTAGGCAATGGTCCTACCAATGCCGGGATAGACGCGACTCCCCTCGGGAGGTTACAGTGTACCTATAAAGGGGGCTGCCTCCCGTGATGGATATCCGAACGCTCGTTGTCGACGATGATCAGGACTCCTGCGACCTCATCGAGCGCATCCTCAAGCGCGAAGGGTATCGGGTGGGAACTCTCACCGATCCGCGAAAGGTGGAGGACGAGCTGCGCAAGGCGGACGTGCACCTCGCCATCGTCGATCTCAAGATGCCCGACCTCTCCGGGCTGGACGTGGCGCAGATCATCAAGCGCCACGACTCCGACTGCTCGGTCATCCTCATGACCGGTTACGCCACGCTCGATTCGGCGGTCAGCGCCCTGCGCTACGGCGTGGTCGACTACCTCAAGAAGCCGGTCCGCGAGGACGAGCTGGTGGGCGCCGTGCGGCGCGCTCTGGCGGCGAAGGGCCTCTCGCTCCTGCCGGAAGAGGAGCTGCACCGCAACATCGGCGGAGCCATCCGCGACCTGCGCAAGAAGCGGGCGCTGACGCTCAAGCAGCTGGCCAAGCGCACGGGGCTGTCAGTCTCCCTCCTCTCGCAGATCGAGCGGGCGGAGAGCAGCGCCAGCGTGACCTCGCTGTACAAGATCGCCCATGCGCTGAAGATCCGGCTGCCGGAGTTGTTCGCGCGCGTCTAGCGCCATCTCTCAACACTGTGAGGAAAGATCGCGCGTGCGCGCGCGGTGACGTGCGTTATCATCCGGGCGTCGGCGAAAGGAGGTGATGCGATGATCAGCGAAACAAAGGTGGCTGCCAGTCGCGTCGCCTCGGCGGGGTCGCTCTAGAAGCTCCGCCGGCGCGCGCGAACCAGGCTCTACCGGACGCCCGGGAG
>DASRTX010000618.1:0-4231 GCA_035655715.1 Myxococcales bacterium
CCACCGCGGCGCAGGCGCCCAGGACGGCGGGGTGCTCCACGGCGGTCGTGACCACCCGGCGCGGCCGCGCACCCAGGATGGCCAACGCGTCGGCCTCGGTGCCCCCGGAAGTGAACGTCACTTCCCGCGGGGTGCACCCCAAGGCTCGGGCGCAACGCTCGCGGGCCCGGTCGACCAAGGCGCGGGCGTCCTGCCCGGGCTTGTGCACCGAGGATGGGTTTCCGAAATGCCCGGTCAAGGCAGGCATCATCTCGGCCATCACCTCGCGCGCAAGCGGCGTGGTGGCGTTGGCATCGAGGTAGATGGCGCTCACGGCGGCAGTGGAACCAGCGGCGTCCCCTGCCCCGGCCGCAGGCGGAAGGCGCGCAGGAACGCCGCCGACACGTCGGCCGCGAGCAGTTCGGCGGAGCGGCCCCGCAGCGGCATGCGCGCGCCCGCCATGGCGCCATGGCCGCCCGCGCTGCCGCCCAGCGGCGCGCAGATCTCGCGGACCAGCTTGCCGGCGTTGACGCGCTTGTCGTTGAGTCGGAGCGACAGGTACAGCTCGCCCTTGTAGGAGCCCGTGGCCAAGGACCAGCGCAGCCCCTCGAGGCTGACCAGCTTCTCCGCCACTTCCGGAACGATCTCCGGCACGTACACCTCGCCCATCTCCACCACCACCGCCTCGCCGCCGCCGTGGAGCCGGGCGCGCTCGTAAGCCCGGTGGTAGGCGCCGAAATAGCGGCCGGGCACGGAGGGATGCTCGATGCGCGAGAGCGCCGGCTTGTCCACCAGCGGGAAGAGCCAGTTGTAGCAGTCGACGTCGGCGGGGTCGTACTCGCGGCCCAGATCGCGGGTATCACTCTTGATTCCGTAGAAGAGCGCGGTGGCGAGCTGCGGTCCCGGCGTCAGGCGCGCCGTGCGCAGGTACTGGGTCACCATGGTCGACGTGGCGCCGGCCGGTCCGCCCACGTCGTGGAAGGCGGCCAGGAGCGACGAGGGCCGGGCCGGGTGGTGGTCGATCACCAGCTGCGGCGCCTCGGCGAGCGTCAGGGAGTAGTTTCCGACCTCCGGCTGCGTGTCCACCAGGCAGACGAGGTCGCCGTGCCGCGTTTCCACCCGGGAGACCGGCTGGACGGGCAGGTGGAGCACCTTGAGCATGGCCTTGTTCTCGGCCCGGCCGATGATCCCGCCGTAGGCCGCGACCGCGCTGATGCCGGCGCACCGGTGCAGCAGATGCGCGAGGCCGCAGGCGCTGGCCACGGCGTCGGGGTCCGGGTTGTCGTGGGTCAGGACGACCGCGCGCTCATGTCCCCGGGCGACGAGGAGGAGCTTGCGAAGGCGGTCGCGGAGCACGAACGCAGACGCCGCATCGGGGGGCCGCTCCGGTTCCCGCGGCGAAGGCGCATTGGCCATGGAGTTGGGGCGGTACCTTAGCCCCCGCCGGCCGGGGTGGCAACGCGTCCGCGGCGGGGCTGTCCGGCCCGCTTCCCCCTCAGGCGCTTGAGCCGTTGCAGGCACGCCCGGTTTCCCTCCGGCGGGATCTCGAGGTACCCCGGAACATCGCGGAATCTCTCGTCATTGACCAACCGCCGGAACGCCAGCCGCCCGATTTCGCCCTTGCAGACGTGCTCGTGGCGGTCCACGCGGCAGCCCAGCGGCTTGACCGAATCGTTCAGGTGGAAGGCCTTCAGCCGTCGGATTCCCAACAAGCGATCGAAGTCAGCAAACGTACGGTCGTAGCCGCGGTCGGTGGAGATGTCGTAGCCGGCGGCGAACACATGGCAGGTGTCCAGGCAGATGCCCACCCGCTCGGGACTCTTGCAGCCGTCGCGGATCTCCCGCAGCTCCTCGAAGGTGCGGCCCAGCGAGCTGCCCTGGCCGGCGGCGGTTTCCAGCAGCACCAGGCAGCGGCCCTTGTGGGCGGCGAAGGTACGGTCCAGCGCCGCAGCGATGGCGCGGAGTCCCTTCTGCGTCTCCGCGCAGGAGCCGGGATGCACCACCAGGTGCTCGGCGCCGATGCGGTCGCAGCGCTCCAGCTCGTCGGTGAAGGCGGCGATGGACTTCTCGCGGAGGTCGCCGGCGACGCAGCCCAGGTTGATCAGGTAGCTGGCGTGGACGCTGACCGGCAGTGCCGCAGCCGCGGCGCCGCTGCGAAAGATCTCCGCGTCCTCGGGCGTGATCTCCCTGGCGCGCCACATCCGGCTGGATTTTGTGAAGATCTGGACGGCTTCCGCGCCGTCAGCGAGCGCCCGGGGAAACGCTTCGTGCAGGCCGCCCGAGGTGGATTCGTGAGCGCCGAGGAGCATGGGGCGCGCAGCATAGCGCCCCCCGGGGGCCGGCGCGGGGGAAACTATCCTGCGCTGGCCACGCGCCTGCGCGACATCTCGTCCCAGCTCGGCAGGAAGAACTTGAAGGCGTTGTCGAGCGCGTTGTCCATGCTCTCCATCATCACGCCGCCGAACTGCGAGGCGTTGAGGCGGAGCGCGTCGTAGTACGTCTCGCGATCCATGCTGTGGATCACCAGCGGCATGTAGCCGGCGCGCACGAGGATCAGGTTCATCATCATCCGGCCGACCTTCCCGGACAGATCGGAGAAGGGGAAGATCTCCATGAACCGGTGGTGCGAGGCGGTGGCCTGCCTGAAGGGGTGCAGCCGGAGGAACTCCTCGCTCTCCATGAAGTGGAAGAGCTGCTCCAGGCCGGGCTGGATCTGCACGGGCTGCACGATGTCGTGGAAGTAGACCCGGTGCAGCGGCATGTCGCGGCGGAAGGTCACCGGCATGCGGTTGGGCAGGTTGGCGTAGAGGATCTCGTAGAGCTTCTTGACCAGGCCCAAGCTGTAGCGGACCTGCTTCGCCTTCGCCTCCTGCTTGATGAACTCGATGGCGTTCTGCTGGTTGCGCACCTCGGTGAACGCGTGGACCATGCCCGAGTCCACCATCCCCGGATTCGGGTCCAGCGCCTGGCGCAGCTCGGCGTGCGTCAGCACCATGCCTTCGAGCGCGCACTCGTGGTAGACCCACGAAAGCTCGTACTTTTCCAGGAAGTCGCGCGTCTCGCGCGGACGCTCCCGCATCACCTGGCGAACGTCTTCCGTGCGGTCATCGAGGTCGAGGTACTGGGTCCGGCTCACGGCAGCGGCTCCTTTTTCCTGCAAACTCATTCGTTTAGCTTGCTCGTAGGGCGACCAAGCTAGCAATTGAACAAACGGTCGTCAACGGAATATTCGGCTACGATTGCGGCTCTCTGCGTCATCCACAGGCGCCTACAGTCGACTTGCCTGGATGGCAGCCGGCCACGCCCCCGAGACGCCAACACGGCGCCGTCAGGCAGCATTCCGTCAGGACTGGAGTGGGTCGATGACGCGGCGGGACGCTACTGTGCGAACGACCGTTTGACGTTGGCGTCGGCCTGCGCCGGGGCGTCCACGGGGGTGAGCCATTCTGCGTAGCGCGGCTCCAGGCCTCGCACAGCGCGGAAGAAGGTGCTCTGGATCTCGCGGGTGACGGGACCCATCTCGCCCGCGCCGATGCGGCGGTCGTCCACCTCGCGCACCGGCGTGATCTCGGCCGCCGTTCCGCACATGAAGGCCTCGTCGGCGCAGTAGAGATAGTCGCGGCTGAAGCGCCGCTCCTCCACCGGGATGCCCTTGTCCTTGGCGATGCGGAGGATGGACTCGCGGGTGATGCCCTCGAGGATTCCGCCCGCCACCGGCGGCGTGTAGAGCGCGCCATCCCGCACCACGAAGACGTTCTCGCCGGTGGCCTCGCCCACGTAGCCCTGCTGGTCGAGCAGGATGGCCTCGTCGTAGCCCGCCATCAGCGCCTCGCGCTTGGCGAGGACGCCGTTGAGATAGTGCCCGGTGACCTTGGCGCGGGTGGGATCGGAGTTCATGTGCATCCGCGTGTACGAGCTGATCTTCACGCGGATGCCCTTCTTCAGGCCCTCGTCGCCGAGGTACGCGCCCCAGTACCAGGTGGCGATGCAGAGGCGCACCGGGTTGACCGCGCCCACGCCCATCAGGCCGTCCGCGTAGTAGGCGATGGGCCGCAGGTAGCCCTCGTTCATCTTGTTCTCCACCATCACCTGCTTGCAGGCCTCGGTCACCTGCTCCTTGGAGAAGGGCATCTCCATCAGGCAGATGTGCGCCGATTCGAAGAGGCGGCGCACGTGCTCGCGCAGGCGGAAGATGGCGCCGGTGCCGTCGGGCTGCGGGTAGCAGCGGATGCCCTCGAAGACTGCCACGCCG